>NZ_JBWEYV010000012.1:0-111508 GCF_056329745.1 Epilithonimonas sp.
TTCCAAATTTAAAAACTATATTTTTAAATGTTCTTGTTTTTGGGGAAGATTACAAATCCATTTACTTTTAAATTAAAAAAAAATCTAGTTTTTTTGTCCAGTACTATTTTAGGACACAAATGATGATTTTTAATTCAAAGATGACGTGCGATTTTCTTTCTTTAAGAAGAAGGAATTCTCTTGTCATCTTTTTTCTTTGTGTTTACATTTTTTTTCCAGCTCAAATTTATCAAACTAACCATTGTATTATTGATTTATCGGAAGGAGCATCAATTTCTGATATTAATAAAGAAAAAAGTGACAGTAAGATAGAAAGTAATAGGGACAAGATCTATATTTCAAAAAATACAATAGTTTACACAGTTGATAATGATCTGTTGCCACAGGTTGTTTTGATAGAATCTTGTAAAAAAAATGTCATAACAAGGAAAAATTCTATAAGTATTCCTAATCTAAAGATAGTAAAGTCAGAAATAGTTTCCGAACCTATCAAAAAATGTGATTTTAATATTGCTTCTGATATATCAAATTCAATTTCCCAAATGGGTTTTGTAATAGTGAAAAGTACGGTTTTAAACGCTAGTTCACATACAAAGGCTGTTTTATCAAAGAATTCATATCTCCACTTTAACAAAATAGTTTTCAAAATGACTGTTATCAACTTCATTAAAAATGGAGATGGTAATAAAACAGATGTAGACCATTTTTCTATACGACCACCGCCTATTACTTGATACTTACGCTAAATATTTTACATGATACTTTTAATATAATAAATTAAGAAAATAAAGGTATCATATCTTCAATAAATAATAAAATAACTATGATAAAAAAAACTATTCTTAGTTTTCTGTTGGTTTTTTGTGCAAGTATATCTTTATTTGCTCAAAATATTACAGTAAACCCTACCGATACCCCCACCAATGTCGTGGCTTGCGGAGACCCCGGTACTTTCAAGTTTACCGTTTTTGGTCCAGTAGCTGCTGGAACCAAAGTAACAGCAACTTTGCCTACTGGAGTTACATTTAATTCCCTTGTCTCGTCGCCAGGAATAACAGCTACCTCTGCTGCAAACGTTATAACATTTACGATTACATCAGCACTCGCGTCGAATACAGACAGAATACAAATTCAATACTTATTAAATACACCTTGTACTGCGCTACCAAATAATCCAACTATTACTTATGCAATGCCTGGGGCAACTAGTAAGATTATTAATTATCCAACAATTGGATATTCTCAATTGGAAGTTACTACAGTTACACCAATGGGTGCTACAGTTCCGATATATGGTTCGCAAAATTATTCTTTAACGATTAGACAAAGTGCTGCATCTGGTGTATATAGTACTAATATTAAGGTATTAATTACTCACTCTACTAATGTGGGGATTGCCTCTACAATTGGTACATTAACAGCAGGAACTCCTAGTGGAGGCACACAAACTGATGTACTAGAAATAGTTGGTAATGATATAAAAACGTTAACAGGAGGAACTGATAACCATTTTGATCCCAATGAGAGTGTTACTATTTCTATTAAGGCTACTCTTAAAGGGTGTACCGCAGGAGAGACAATTAAACTTCAAGCGGCTTATGGATGTGGTACCTCAAACGCATGTGCAACAGGTAATATCACCAACGTTGGTTTGAATGCTACTTCTGTACAGAACTCAAGTCTGTCTATGACGCTTACTAAGCAGCCTTGGCCTGGTTTCCAAACTTCTAATGGAGATTCTGCCAAGTTTACATTAACCAATACAGGTGCTGGTCCCGCTTACGCTGTTGGTATTCAGTTTGGAACAACGACCAATGGAAATGGAGGCTCAGCAAAACCGTATTTTGATTATTACGACTTCAAAGTAAATGGAGTAACAATAGCAGAAAGTACTACAAAGCAAGATTATGTTGATTTCAAGTTTACATCAGATCCAGATGGTTCAGGTGTAGGTTTTGAAGACTTGGACGGTGATGGTTTTTATAATGATTTACTTCCAGGTGCTACTGTTAATATTGATGCGATGTTGAGGCAAATGATCAACACAAGCAATTCTTGTTATGTTGGTTATTATAATACAGGGGCAGGTACTTCTGGGATTGATCAGATAGGTTGGTCTTTTACGTATAAAAAGAATGCTTGTAACGCAGCAGTAACTGAAAATGGCGCAGGAAATAGTACAAACAGTCCATTTACTATAGGATCTTATAGAGCTGTGGGTGATATTGTTGCTCCTAATGATAATGTTAATTTCACATCGGGAAGTACTTTTACTGCGGAATACAGTTTTAGCAATGGAACAAGCTTTAATACTACGAAAACAGTGGATGGGCAGAATGCTTTCTGGAGAATTTCTGTTGAAGTGCCTGCTGGTGTGATTCCAAATCCAAGTTTGCTGCCAACACTTTCAGGCAATACAGGAAACAGTATCACTCTTTTTGGTAATACGGGTAATATATATTACTATGATTTGAAACCAACTGCATCAAGTGATGGGAATTTAATGGCATCTGGAAAAATTATTTTCCCTTTAACTGTTTCAGCAGGTTGTAATACTAGTGGAGTTTACAATTTGAAGTTCTCTGCTGCTTTATATCAAAATGCAACAACAGTATTTGCTCCAAAGATTTCTTGTGTAACCTCGCCTAACTTTTCTTTGAACTGTGCAGCTCCTGTAGGTATAAATGTTGATAACTTTGATCTAAAAAGACAAACATTCGGTCTATTTGGGACTACAAATGTTCAGGCAACGGAGAATCAACTAACTGCAATTGACCTTAACCATTATCTAAATGGAGATAAAGCAGTTGCTGCGTACCAAATGACATTGGTTGACCCAAATATTACTGCTGCAAACCTTAGGTTCGAGTATGACAAGTTTGATTGGTTTAAAGTGAATGGTACAGCTAGTGGCTTACAAAGTATCACAGGTACTTATATTGCTGGTGGTATTACAACACCTTTCAATATCAGAGGAGCCACTTTATCAAACTATTATACTTATACCGATACTTTTGCAGATAACGGTAAATCAGGTTATGTATTTGATGTGTATAAGATTTTGCAGTCTGTAGGTGTTACTTTATCTGCTAATGCGAAGATTAATTTGAATGCAAATTTAATTGTTAATCAAGATGTATATGCATCTAATAGCACAACAGGTGTGCAACCAAATGTAGTAAATGGCTATAACGCAACGGGTATTAATACTTATGCAACAGTTACCAAAACTGATAACACTATCATCAAAGGAAATGATAAAGCTGATAAAGCAATTGTATTTGGATATTATATTACTGAACAGCATAGTAGTAGTAATCCAGTAAGTATTATTCAATGTAATCAAAATGATTTGAATCTTATTTTTCAATTTTCGAGTAATAGTACATGGCAGGATTTGTTTCCCAAAGAAATTCGCCAAAATGCTAAAATCAATCGTTTTGAATGGTTAATCCCTATTGGTTTAACTTATGTTCCTGGCACTGCTAAAGCAGGGAATGTAAATGTTTCAAATATTAGTCTTGCTTATGGATTCAATGCTGATGGATCTGCGAATCCTCAAGGATTGTATAATAAATTAATTTTTGTAAACTCTAATAATGATTGGCCTTTTGTGGACGCAACTTCAACATTTGATCAGCAAACATTTACAATTAAGTTTACACCTAACTCATTTATTACGAAATATAATACAGATTCGCCTACTTTCAAAACAATTGTAAATATAGTAGATGGTAATTATTCATTAAACTTTGACACTGTGCCAAGAACAATACATAATGATACTGGTATTGCGGTAGGAAAAACTGTAAGCTTATATACTTACAATGTCACATCAGCGGGTGCCAATGTTTCAACTGCTACTAATACAGCGTCTTGGCCAATTAGTATTAATAACACGAATTCTAATTCCAATCCGCTTCCTAACACTTGGATTGCCGTAGAAATTCCTAATAATAACATTGTTCCAACATTGTGGGATGGAGCTACACAAATTCAAATGATCAATTATGGAACAGGAAAATATTGGGCGAAGGTAGGAAGCATTCCTGCTGGTTCAAAAATATTTACTTTAAAATCAAACAATTTTACAGTTTGCGGAACAGATACCTTTAAGGTAAAAGTAGCATTTGATTGCACCGAATATCCAGATAGTCCAGACTTAGGATACCCACTGGAAGGAAATAGGGTTCCTCTAGCCATTGCAGCGAATAAAATGATGGACATGAGTTTAACCACACAAGTTCCATCGCTAGCAGCAGTTTCATCAGTTAATAGTACTGGCACAACAAGATATGATATTTGTATTCCTATTGACGAATCTTTGACCATAACTAATGGTGCAAATGGTTATGCATACAAAATCACGCCACATGTTACTTTCCCAACCGGGATGACTTTTGTGCCAGGTAGTTTTGTTATAAACTATAATGGTGTAGATTATCCAATTTCGGATCCAACTTTAGTATCTGGAACAATTTATAAGTTAGATATTTCGTCAAACAATAATCTACCATTTGTTGTACCTGGTTTAGCAGGTACAAGTAATTCTATTGATCCTAAAACATTTATAATAAAATATAAGGTTCAAACAATTTGTTCTGCTACAGGTGTAGGTAATTACATTTCAGGATCTAGAATCTCTTATGATGTTAATTATCAATCTGGATGTCAACAAGATATTCCTTTAGTGAATGGTAAAAGTAGCATCACTTCGCAAGCAATAAACATTGGCGATTCCAATACTAGTAAAAGTTATGTGAACACATTAAAAACTTTAGAAAGTAATACTTCTATTGGTAACCACCATATTGATGATGTTAAGGAAATGAATGTGAAAATTATTAATCAAGGGGATACATCTAGTGGTTTAGAATCAATAAAAATTTTCTTGGATGGAAGCTATGATTATGCTGCTAATTCAACAGTAATTCAATCTGGCAATACTTTTGCAGGAATGACAACTGCAGATCCTAATTCATATATTGATCCCACAGGGAAAAGAGTACTAGTCTGGTCTTTACCTACAGGAATGACATTAGGAAAAGTAATAGAATATAACTTCAAAGTTAAAGTTACTCAACCCACAACATTAGCTTGTACATTTAGCTCTCTGGCTACTATGAACACTTATGTAGGTGCGACACTTACTTGTGCACTTAATGGTGAATCTTGTAATCTTGAGCATGCAACTGGTATTACCCAAGAAGTTACCCTAAATACCGTTAAACCTACTATTACAGCAACTCTTGGAAACACAAGCTTTATTGCAGCTGGTGCTAACACAAACTACACAATTAATTACTCTATTACAAACACTAATTCAACATATGAGGTAAAATCGCAGTTAAAATTGATGTTATATAATGATGCGAATAATAATGGTGTAGTAGATGCAGGGGAGCAATTATTAGATACGCAATACACTGACTCCGCCATTCTGCCATCTGTAACAATGAGTGGAGTACTAGCAGGATCTTATGCGGGAAATGTACAAAACTATCTTTTTGTGATTGATTCTAATCCAACAATTTCTGATGTTTGTGCGCCCATTGTTTTGGTTGTTAAATCATTATGTTTTAGGCCTGCAAATACCAATGGCATTGGGTTAGATTCAAAACATGGTATAACTTCTTTAGGAAGAGCTGGCTCAAATGGTGATAACTGGCCGATGGTAAGAAAAGGAGCATGGACAGTATTGGAATCAAAAACTAAAGGATTTGCTATAAATAGATTAACAACTGATCAAATTGCAGCAATTCCAATTACGAATCTAGTAGAAGGGATGATGGTATATGATGTTACCATTAAATGTCTTAAATTATATACTACCACAGACAATGGAGTTACATTCGCATGGAAATGTTTGAATACTCAAGCTTGTCCTGAATAAAAAAAATGCTAAATGATGAGCCTTAGAGAGGGGTTGTAATAAAACCTCTCTCAAAAGTGCTCGATTAATTTCAAAATCAATCATATGAAAAAATATTATATCGTTTTTGCTGTATTTTGCACCTTTTGTTGTGTAGATGCACAAATAAATATCGGGGATTCTTCAATCAGTTCACCATCTGTTTCTCTTGAATTTGGACAAGGGAACAAAGGTATTGTTCTACCATGGGTTACCTCAAAAGATGATGTAGCAGCAGCAGGGGTTGTGGATGGAACTTTAATATTCGACTCGTCGGATAAAAAAGTCAAACTAAGATCCAATAATGATTGGGTAGATTTAACACTTGATTCTACAGGAATTGTTGACCTATCATTACAAAGTTCAAAAACAGAGCAAACATCTGCCAAGGCAGTTATTGGATCTAATGGAAGTACTGACCAAACACCAGGTATTCTGGTACTTTCTGATACTAATAAAGCCATGATTTTGCCAAAAGTAGCAAGCCCGCATCTCAACATTGTAAAACCAGCAAGTGGAATGATGGTGTATGACACTAACGCTCACCAATTAGCTGTTTTTAACGGTAATGTTTGGACTTTTTGGAGACCATAGCAAATGAATTTTAAGGAAATCCATATAGGACAAATGCTTAAAATGTCAGTTACAGAAAGCGGGATAGAAATGTCCCGTATCTGTAATTTTATGAAATGTACTGAAAAAGAAATTAATGAGATGTATCTCCAACAACATCTGTACACTGATGTTTTATTGAAATGGAGCAAATTACTGGAATATGATTTTTTTCGCTTATACTCTCAGCATCTTATTTTTTATGCCCCACCATCGTCGAGAGAGAAGGGACAAAAGAATGAGAAGACAACTCTTCCACAGTTTCGGAAAAATATTTACACCAAAGAAGTTATTAGTTTCATTCTTGAGCAAGTATCCACAGGAGAAATGACAAAAATTGATGTGATGAAAAAATATAAAATTCCAAAAACAACGCTTTATAAATGGATTAATAAGTATGAAAATAAGTAATGAAAATTATACTAATATAACAAGCAACTTCATAATCATTGTTTTAGTGTTACTTTTTATTTTTTTTGTGTCCCTATTTTTAAATATAGTTCATTTGCAAAGTTGGCTCATAATCGTAATCCTGATAATTTTTTTTGCTCTTTTATTTAAATTGTCAAGAACGAGATCAATTTTTATGGAGGTAACTGAGCATGTCATCTCCATAAGTTATAAAAATTTTTTTTTAATTAATAAAATTAGAATGCCGGAGCTTGAAGTTCCTCTTCAAAAAATTGTCTCTTGTAATATCAAAAGGTATTTTATTAATTATTTCTTAGCTGTAAGTATTGATACTAGAGATGGAACAAAAACCTGTTATTACAAACTTGGTCTGCTTTCGAAGAGAAAAATTAGGAAATTTCAAGATGCTGTAGAATTTATCAAAAACCATAAAACTTATGATCCCGGATTATAAAAGTATCTACGCCGATATAATAAATAAAAAATATCCTGAGAAAGTGAATGATTGTAATTATCTATTGCTAAAGGCAAATCTTTCAGCAATTGACATCGTTGATTTGAATGATAAAATATTTGGGACTAATAAAGAAACAAGTATATTGAATCAGAAACTTCGTTCATATTCTCCGTCCGATATTTTTGAGATTTTACATTATCAAAAAATTAATAATTTGAATAATTTGCAGTTAGCTAACCACTTTAAGATAAGCCGGAATACTATTGCAAAGTGGAAAAAAAAAGTTGTTTCATGACATTGCAAACTGCAAGGTAATAACTGTGATTTTGTAATTGACCACAATAAAAATTGATAGCCAATGGTTATCAATTTTTATTTATAGAAATTATTATTATAGTTTCAAAAAGAGTTTAAACCTTCCTTAGTTCAAAATATGATAAATCAATTGATGGTCTGAAGAATATTATTATCTCATCTTACTCCTAAGGATTTAGTATTATTCATATTGAAGAGCAAGTTAGAAAGATTTATGACTTTGAGGTTTCTACTTCTAGCATGTTATATCACCAAAGCCATTGTCTTGAATTGGCAAAACCGAAAACTTGAAGATTTATATCTCAACTTTTGAATGAATGGCATTGTTTTCAAAGTACGTGAAACAATCAGAGTCGTTAATAAAAATATTTATTTGATTGTTGGCTTAAATTATTGGGGTTTAACCTGGCAAAGTTTGACAAAGGTTTTTCCAAAGAATATAAGATGCACAAATCTGGGAACGGTGTTTATGTTTTTGTGATAAAAGGAAAAGCTAAAATTGGTGATCATGTTTTGGATGAGCGCGACGGATTGGGCATTTGGGAGAGTAATGTTTTTGTGCTGGAAGCCTTGAAAAGATCAGAAATCCTGCTGATGGAAGTTCCTATGGATTTGCCATCTTGAGCTCAATTTTTATAATATTTTTAAGAAAAATGAGTAAAACTGGTATTAGATTTCTCCCTAAAAAAACTTAAATTTGAAACTTTAAAACCAATATAGTTATATTAAGCCTTTATAGATTATCAATTAAACCATTAAAAGGCAAGGAGATAAAATTTTAAATATTAACAAATGAGACTACTTATTGTTGGAAATGGCGGCCGTGCATCGGCTTTAGCAACAAAATTGAGTGAAGACAACAGAGTGACAAAAATGTTTTTTGCACCTGGTAATGCCACTACAGAAAAACTGGGAGAAAACATCAGTGAGACAGACATTATATCACTTAAAGAGTTTGCGCTAAAAAACAAAATCGACCTTACCATTGTAGGCCCAGAGGCTACGTTGGTAGAAGGTATTGTAGACGAGTTCAAGAAAGTAGACCTCAAAGTTTTTGGGCCTAGCAAAAAAGCTGCTTCGCTGGAGGGCAGCAAGGCATTTTCCAAAAAATTTATGTTGGATAATAACATCAAAACAGCTAAAGCGATTGTTTTTGATTCTTATGAAGAAGCTAAAGATCACTTGCAGCACCATAATTATCCTGTGGTAATAAAAGCCAGTGGACTTGCTGGCGGAAAGGGTGTGGTGATCGCCGAAAATAAGGAAGAAGCAGAAAGCACAATTCATGATTTTATGATCAGAAGAATCTTTGGTGATGCAGGGATCAAGGTTGTAATCGAAGAATTCCTGCATGGTTTTGAGGCTTCTGTTATTGCTTTCTCCAATGGCGAAAAACTTTTCCCATGCATCCCTGTCAAAGATTACAAAAAAGCAGGTAATGGAGATAAGGGGCCAAACACTGGCGGCATGGGATCTGCAGCACCAAGTCCTGAGTTTTCAGACGATAATTACAAGGATTTTGTTCAGAATATTATGAACCCGACGGTTGAAGGGCTTAAGAAAGAAGGTCTCAACTTCAAGGGATTTATATTTTTTGGATTAATGGTAACCAAAAATGGTACTTACCTTTTGGAGTATAATATGAGATTGGGAGATCCTGAGACGCAGGTTTTATTACCGCTTCTGGAAAATAACCTTCTGGATGTGATTGAAGACTGCATGAATGGTCGCGAAGTTTCTTTGAAATTTAGAAACAAAAAAGCAGTTTGCCTGGTGGTTTGCTCTGGTGGTTATCCCAAAAATCATGAGATCGGTTTTGAGATCACCGGTGCAGAAAAAGTTAAAAACAGCACCTTGTTGTATGCAGGAGCGGATTACCAAGGGGATAAGATTGTCACCAGTGGTGGCCGTGTCCTGAATTTGGTAGCCCTAGGAGACACTTTTGAAGAGGCCCGGAAAAAAGTTTACGAGGACGCAGTACCTGTAGATTTTGACTATGCCTTTTACCGCGACGATATTGCAAAATTCTAAATAAAAAAAGATGTTGGGAAACCAGCGTCTTTTTTATTTTAAGCAAAGCTATATTATAGGAGCTTTTTCCCGCTGTCCGCTGTATCTTTGGCTTGGCCACTCGGTCGGCTCCGCTTCGCTCCGCCGCCTCGCGCCCAAGCTAAAGGATGCCGCTTCCATCGGGGCTAGTTGGCAATATATAGACGGTTTCAGGATTAAAAATTAACTTTGCTATCATTTATCAATCATCATTTATCAATTATAAAAAATGAACAACGGAATTATTATATTAGACTTTGGTTCGCAGTACAACCAGTTAATCGGTCGTAGGATCCGCGAGATGGAAGTCTACTCAGAGATATTGCCATTCAACACGCCACTGGCAGATATATTGGCCAAAAAACCAAAAGGGATTATCCTTTCCGGCGGGCCAAGCTCCGTCAATGCAGAGAATGCACATCTTGTAGAAAAAGAATTGTATGAACAAGGCATCCCTGTGTTGGGAATCTGCTACGGCATGCAGTTGACAGCCCATCTTTTGGGTGGTAAAGTGTCTAAAGGCGAAAAAGGCGAGTATGGTAAAGCGCATCTGGAGATTATCAAAGAAAATGAGTTGTTGAAAGGTGTTTACCAAAACTCAATCGTGTGGATGAGCCATTTTGATGAAGTGGCTGAGTTGCCTCAAGGTTTTGAACTGAACGCCAAATCCGGTGTGATTGCTTCCATTTCCAATCCAGACAAAAAAATATACTGTGTTCAGTTTCATCCAGAAGTTTCTCATACCGAAGAAGGCGGTAAAATGTTGGAAAATTTCGTTTTCGGGATTTGTGAAGCAGATAAAAACTGGAAACTAACCAATTATATCGACAAAACAGTAGCCGAAATTAGAGAGAAAGTGGGTATTCAAAAAGTGATATTGGGGCTTTCCGGAGGTGTAGATTCTTCCGTAGCGGCTGTACTGATTCATAAAGCAATTGGCGATCAGCTAACCTGTATTTTTGTGGATACCGGGCTGTTAAGAAAAGATGAAGCTCAAAAAGTAATGGAGAATTATGGCGAGCATTTCCATCTTAATATCAAACTGATTGATGCTTCAGAACGTTTTCTTTCTAAGCTGGCCGGCATTGATGACCCCGAGCAGAAGCGTAAAATCATCGGAAATGAGTTTGTTCACGTTTTTGATGAAGAGTCTCACAAAATCGAGGGTGCTACTTTCCTGGCTCAAGGTACCATCTATCCCGATGTTATCGAGTCACAGTCTGTTAACGGGCCTTCCGCAGTCATCAAGTCGCATCACAATGTAGGAGGCCTCCCCGAGGAAATGGCGTTCCAGCTGCTGGAACCTCTAAGGGAACTTTTTAAAGACGAAGTGAGAAAAGTAGGAGAGGAACTCGGTATTCCGCATCATTTGGTTTACAGGCATCCGTTTCCTGGTCCCGGATTAGGTATCCGTATTTTGGGTGCTGTAGATGCAGAAAAAGTGAAAATCCTGCAGGAGGCCGACGATATTTTTATAGAAGAATTGTACAAAAATGATCTTTATGAAAAGGTTTCTCAGGCATTTGTTGTGCTTTTGCCTGTTAAATCTGTTGGCGTTATGGGAGACGAGAGGACTTATGAATACACAGCAGTGGTACGTTCTGCTAATACCATAGACTTTATGACAGCCACATGGAGCCGACTGCCTTATGAGTTTTTGGACACTGTTTCCAGCAGAATCATCAATGAAGTTAGAGGAATTAACAGGGTGGCTTATGACATCAGTTCAAAACCACCTGCAACCATAGAATGGGAATAAAATTAAGAAAAATGATAAGTCCGGGAGTTATAAAATTCCCGGATTTTTTTGTTATAATCTTTCCTAATTTCGGATCTATTATATAAAGTAATGATATTTAAAAAAAAATCAACATTTTCATAAAGTATTGTTTATCAGTATCTGTTTTTTGTAAAATAATTTGTCCCCCATTTGTCCCCCTCTTTTTTTACTTGGTTAACTAATATGCCTGTAGCTTTGTTATTTAAATATTTTACTAACTAAAATTTAATCTAATGAAAAAGTATCTATTCATTTTTTCTGTATTGGCAACCACTGTTTTTTCCAAAACACAAGCACAAGCGTCTGACCCTTTTCTTGGGCAGATTGCTTTTGTTGCATTTAATTTTGCTCCAAGAGGCTGGGCAGAATGTAAGGGACAACTGCTTACTATCAATCAAAATCAAGCATTATTTTCATTGCTGGGCACAACCTACGGTGGCAATGGAACTACTAACTTCGCACTTCCAAACATGCAGGGCAGAGTACCGGTAGGAGATGGACAAGGATCTGGACTTCCTTTAAAAATCCTTGGACAACAAGGAGGGGCAGAAAGTGTAAGACTCACGCAGAATGAGATGCCTATTCATACTCATTTAATTACTGGAACTACCGAAGAAGGAAATACAAATCTCCCGACCAATGCTATGCCTGCTAATACCAAAGCTTTGGATAAGGAATATTATGATAACACAAAAGCAGTAAACGGAAGCTCCCCTGCAACTATGATATCTATGAGTCCTACAATAATTTCTCCCTCAGGAGGAAACCAGGCACATGAAAATATGCAGCCTTACCTAACTCTTAAGTGCATTATTGCTACAGAAGGGATCTATCCATCAAGACCATAATGCTATGGGAAAAACATATGTTTTAGTACTGTGCATGATTGCCGCGATAGGCACATCAGCACAGTCCATCAATTTCAAAGGATGTACGCCCTTGTTTGATGACCAACAGTTTATTTTGACCAAAGATCCTAAAGATGTTAATGGTAAAGGTGTATATATTACTTCTCCGGTAGATGGCGATCAGCCTTGTGGTGGTTTGGGAACATGCGAGTTCAAAATACAGTTTAACGCTGCCCAGAACCGTTGGGAGTTTCTTGCTGATAGCGGGAATGGTGATTTTGCTAACCCTTACCTTATTTTCTACAATTCGGGGGGGAACGTAACTGCTGCTAATCCACCGGCTGCCAATGTGGGTGTTTGGGTAGAAAATACAGCGGTAACTGAAGGGAAGTGCGGTGGAAGCCTTACAGAATCCAACTCTACAATGACGGGGGATGTTCATACCAGCACCCTTGCGGTTTTGGATAGCAATGCAGGGAAAATCCATTTTTTCCCTAACCCTGTCAAAGATATATTGACCGTTTCAGGGATCAAAGGGGTTTCTTACAGGATTTACAATCTAGCGGGAAGCCTTATCAAATCCGGTGTATTCACCGAAAAAATTAACCTTAGTGATCTGAAATCAGGCAATTATATTTATCAGGTAAATTCCCAATCAGGAGCCGTCAACGAATTTAAATTCATTAAAAACTAAAATGGAAATATGATTTAATCTCAAATGATGAATAATTAATTACAAACAAACGCCTGCATTTTTGCAGGCGTTTGCTATTATAATAATAAGGTTTACAACGATGGACTAATCTACTTTTTTGGTTAAAATGTAGTAGTTGGGATCAACTTTAGCTTCCGAGGAAGAGTTTAAACTTGTTGTTTGCCATTCTTCGGTAGGTTTCAGCGTTGTGCCATCGGTGAGGCGTATTGGTAATTTAAGGAGGGGGATAACATTTGTCCATCTGTAAGACAGTTGGTTGCCGGTTTGTTTATACTCCAATGTAGGGATTTTGATGCTTCTCAGGTACTGGTTAAATACAGATGAAAGATCAATCCCAGATTTCTTTGTAAAATAGTTTTCAACCTGTTGAGTGGTTACGGTCTGGTGATAAAAATCCTTGTTAAGGCCTCTCAGTATTTGACGGAACTTTTCATCATTGTTAATAATCTGCCGGATGGTATGGATCATATTAGCACCTTTGTAATACATGTCGCCACTTCCTTCGTTCCTCACGCCGTACTTGCCAATAATCGGTTTATCATTTTGAATTTTGTTCCGGAGCCCCTGCACATAGCGGTCGGCATCTGCTTTGCCCCACATGCTTTCTGTGTACAAGGTTTCAGAATAATCTGTAAAAGCCTCGTGAATCCACATATCGGCTTGGTCTTTGGCGGTAATATTGTTGGCAAACCATTCATGACCGGATTCGTGGATAATGATGTAATCCCACTTAAGACCGACACCAGTTTCTGATAAGTCATTGCCAAGATAACCATTCATATAGCGGTTACCATAAGCCACATTGCTCTGGTGCTCCATCCCAAGGTGCGGCGACTCTACCAGTTTGTAAGAATCTTCGTAAAAAGGGTAGGGTCCAAACCAGTATTCAAAGGATTTTAGCATGGGTTTTACCTGCTCAAACTGTTTTTTGGCTTTGTCCAGGTTGTAGTCCAACACCCAATAATCCAGATCCAGTTTTCCTTTTTCGCCGTTAAAGCTTTCTTTAAAATTAACATATTTCCCAATAGACGGAATGATAGAGTAGGCATTAATCGGGTTTTTTACTTCCCAAAGCCAAGATTTTTTGTGGCCCAGGTTTTCCTGTTTAATCAACCTTCCGTTGGCCACTCCGGTAAGATCCTGCGGCGTTATGATCTTAAACGTAATACCATGGTCTGGCTCATCACTCCAGATATCTTTTACAGGAAGCCAGATGCTGGCGCCAATACCCTCGTCTGCAGCAGTCATCCACGGGTTGCCATTTTTGTCTTTGGTAAAAACCCAGCCACCGTCCCAAGGGGCATTTTTGGCAATTACAGGATGGCCGGAGAAGCTGATGTCTATCGTATGCTTTTCACCTTTTTTAAATGTCTTTTTAGCAGTAATGAAGATAAAATCACCGTCTGTTTTTTTCTCTGCAATCGGGAAGCTGGCCTTGATCTGGTCTGCATTCATCGGTTGTTGCAGGTCTATCTGGAAGGTTGGGTTCCTCACCTGTTTTTCTATGGTTAATGTAATCTTGTTACTGCCTTTGATGCTCTTGGTCGTGAAGTCTGGCTCTACAATAATATTGTATTTTTTAACATCCCAAAAGTTACGGAATTTTGTATTCGATCCTTTTAAAGAATCTGTTTTGGTAAACGTTTCTGGTGTGTCAAAAAACTGAGCATTAGCCAAGTTAGATAGCATCACAGCAAGTAAAAGCAGCTTTTTCATAGTTAGTTTTGATGTTAGAAAAGTTGTACAATGAGATTTATTGTATAATTTAAAAATACAAACTCCCAATCATTATCATCAACAAAGATAAGAATAAGACAGATGTATCCCGAAAAAATCATAAGATCTAGCGGATATTGCTTTTACCTCATCATTGTAACCAAAGTACATTATTTTTAATCGTCAAAATATTCATTTTTACTGAAACAGAAACAGGTTTTGCAGACCAATGGCATTGCCTTAACTTTGTAAAAATTATAATAATGACCTGGAAAGAAGTCCTGCAGCCCATCAAAGAAAGTGATTATTTTAAACAACTTTGGGATAACGTGAAGCAGCAATACAACACCACCAAGTGTTTCCCACCCAAAGACGAGATTTTTCGTGCGCTGGAGCTGACGCCCTTCGAGGATATAGAAGTGGTGATTATTGGCCAGGATCCTTATCATAACGATGGCCAGGCCAACGGGCTCTGCTTTTCGGTGTCTGAGCAGGTGACTGCGCCGCCGTCCCTCAAGAATATTTTTGCAGAACTAAAGACGGATATCGGTATAGACCGTCATAATAAAGACTTGCAGGACTGGGCAAAACAGGGTGTATTGTTGTTAAACGCCACGTTAACGGTACAGGCCCATCAACCCAACTCTCACAAAGACCTAGGATGGGAAAGGTTTACAGATTATATTATCGCAGAGATTTCTAAGGAGAAAAGCCATGTGGTTTTTGTACTGTGGGGTGCATTTGCCCAAAAAAAATCCACACTCATAGACTCACAAAAACACCTGATCATCCAGTCGGCGCACCCTTCGCCGTTTTCTGTTTACAGGGGTTTCTACGGCAGTAAACCCTTCTCAAAGATTAACGATTATCTGAAAAGCCATGGTAAGAAAGAAATAGTCTGGGGGTAAAAGTCTTTTTAGTCATTAACTTAAAAGAAGCCTTTCTGTTAAAAAAAGATATAGTAACCCACTACCAGCAGCATGGCCAGGCCAGCCATAAAGTTGAAGCCCGTGCCATAAACAAATCCTATAAAAGCTCCCTTCATAGAGTTGAAAGCTTTTTTGCGGTCGTTGATGTCATGCAGCAGTTCGCCTACAAACACTCCCAGCAGCATCCCAATCAGGAAGCCAAATGGTATCGGGATAAATATCAGGCCGAGCAAGGTTCCTACAAAAGAACCGATGCTGCCGTAGCGCGTGCCGCCATATTTTTTATTGGTCCTAGCCGGGATTACGTAATTAATTACTGTGGATACAATGGTTAGCAGTGCAAAAATCCATACATACAGCATCGGCATCTGGTTATCTGTACCAAATTTATAGATCAGCACCCCACAGATGCTTAGCAGCAGGCCGGGCAAAACTGGCAGAAAAGTACCCAGCAAGCCTATAACAAGCAAAGCCAGCACGATGATATTGATAAAAACAGAATCCATATCTTTGGAATAAAACATTGATTTTTTAAAGATATAAAAAATTCATTTCATAATTTTGTCATGATGAATGATCAGTTAAAAGATACCAAAGATTTTATTCAGGATATTACAGAGGGGCTGTTTTATTATATAGGCGACCATTTTCCCGATGGGCTCAGCCTTTTTTGCCAGGTGGCTACCAAGATCCTCCTTATCTTGATGGTCTATCTGGTCTTCAACTTCATATTTAAGATCGGGATCAATTCTATATTCAGCCTGTTTCGCAGTGAGGATCGTTACCCTATCATGAAGTCTATACAACATGGCAAGATCACCAACTCGTTTGCCCATCTTTTCTCGCTTTTGATTGCAGGATCTGTACAAACATCCATATTCCTGGGATACCTCAAAAAGACCACGCTTTTTTCCGAAAGGATGATCAACTTTGCGATGGTGCTGGTTATCGCCGGGCTTGCTTTTCGGTCACTCAAAGCTTTTGGCTACTATAGCCTTCTTAAAAAGGATTATTATAAGAATTTTGCCATTAGAACGGTGTCAGAAACGGTTAAGATCGTTGGCATCTTTATCTTTTCCGTCATTGGTATTTGCGTTATATTTGGGATCAACAGTACCACCATTATCGGTAGTTTGGGTGCTATTACGGCCATTATGGTCTTGGTTTTCCGGGATACCATCTTGGGTTTTGTAACAGGCCTTAATGTGGCCACCTCCCGAAATATGAAGGTGGGCGACTGGATTGCAATCCCCAAATACACTATAGAAGGGTATATAGAGGATATAGGACTGCTAACCACCAAGATAAAGAATTTTGACAAAACCATATCCACCATCCCTACTTATGACCTCTTGAGTACCGAAATACGGAACTACCAGGTGATATCCGATGAGAACACCCGTAGGATCAAGAAGTCGATTGTGTTTAATATGAAGTCACTCAACTTTGTAGATGATGAGCTGATGGCAAAATTGAAAAAGATCAATCTAATACAAACCTATCTTAACAGCCGCGAAATAGAAATCAAAAAAGAAAGAGCTGCCATGGCCAACCCCGATGAAATCATCAATGGCAATCAATTGACTAACATAGGCGTCTTCCGGAAATATGTACAGAATTATCTTAAAAATAGCAGCAAAATAGACCAGAAAGAGCTGATCCTCGTGCGGCAACTGCAAAGTTCGCCAGAAGGCCTTCCGTTGGAAATCTACTGTTTTGCCACAGAGGCAGACACCACCAAGTACGAGGCCATCCAGTCAGACATCTTTGACCACCTCTTGTCTGCCGCCAAAGAGTTTGAGCTAGAAGTGGTACAAAAGGCTTAATGATGAGTTATCAAACCATGACAGAAAGCACTTAAACAGTTTATAAAACCCAGGAGCTAACTGTCATCTATGTTTTATCTGTCTATTATCTAACCATCTATTATCTATCCGTCTATTATCTATCATCTTTAAGTCTATTATCTATCATCTAAGATCTAAACAATCAAATATTATTTATCCATTATCATTATGACAAAACTAAGTGTCAATATCAACAAGATTGCTACTCTACGGAACGCCAGGGGCGGCGATGTGCCCAGTGTTACCCAGATAGCCGTGGATGCCCAGAGGTTTGGTGCCCAGGGCATCACCATCCACCCGCGCCCCGATGAGCGCCACATTACCAGGAAGGATGTCTATGACCTGAAGCCGCTTGTAACCACCGAGTATAATATAGAAGGCAACCCGCACCGCCCTTTTATCGATATGGTGCTGGATGTAAAACCAGAGCAGGTAACCCTAGTTCCCGATGCAGACGACGCCGTCACCTCTAATGCCGGCTGGGACTGTGAGAAGCACCTAGGTTTCCTTACCGACGTGATTGCCGAGTTCCGCGAAGCCGGGATCAGGACTTCTGTCTTTCTAGACCCTAACCCCGATATGGTAAAGTTTGCTGCGCAAACCGGTACAGACCGCATAGAACTCTACACAGAGGCCTATGCCACCCAATATCCCAAAGATAAAGAGCAGGCCATCAAAGCCTATTACGATACCGCCGTAGAGGCGACTAACTATAACTTGGGCATCAATGCCGGGCACGACCTCTCTTTGGATAACCTGAAATACTTTGCAGACACCATCCCAAACCTTTTGGAGGTATCCATCGGCCACGCCCTGATCTCCGAAGCCCTCTATATGGGACTGGAAAACACGATACAGGCCTACCTGAAAAGATTGGCAAAATGGTAAGCCCTAATATTTAATCCCACACAATATGGACCTATTACACTCAAAAATATACGGCCAAGAGCGCACAGAAACGCCACTGCTAGTATTGCATGGCCTATTTGGCATGCTAGACAACTGGGGCAGTTTCGGGAAAGAATTTGGGGAGCTGATGCCTACTCACTTGCTGGATCTCCGCAACCATGGCAGGAGCTTCCATTCAGATTCGATGACGCATGATGACCTGGCCAATGACATCCTTCACTATATGGATGCGCATAACATGACCAAGGCCAACCTGCTTGGCCATTCCCTAGGGGGCAAAGCCGTAATGCAGTTTGCCATCAATTTTCCCGATCGGGTAGAGAAATTGATTGTGGTAGATATAGCTCCCAAGGCTTACCCACCGCATCATCAGGGTATTATCAAAGCTCTCCAGTCTGTGAACTTTGCACAGGTAGAAAGCCGTCAGGATGTGGAGAAAGTGCTGGAAAATTACATTCCCGAGAAATTTGTAATCCAGTTTCTGATGAAAAATCTTTATTGGACAGATGATAAAAAGCTGGCATGGCGTTTTAACCTCCCTACGCTGGCCGACAAATACACCGAGTTTGTTGCTAATGCCATCCGCTATGGTGTATTTAATGGGCCTACATTGTTTATAGCCGGTGAAAAGTCCAACTACATTTTGCCACAGGATGCTTTCTTGATCAAGCAGCAGTTCCCGGACTCCCGCATTATCACTATCAAGAATGCCGCCCACTGGGTGCAGGCCAACAACCCAACAGATTTCAACGCTGCGGTAAGAGACTTCCTGCTGTCCTAGGATAAGGGTAATTAAGCTGTCCTGACATAGAATCAAGTTAATAGAAGTTGAAAAGGGGGAGCAGCCAGCACAGCAGTATTGATAAATAAAGCAGGCTTTAGCCAAGAGAGGGTATTCCTTCTGGTTAAAGCCTGTTTTTTTGTGTCTGTTGGTTGTGCTGCCTAAAGAATTCGTTCAGCATGCAGTTTGTTATTGTGAGAGAATCTCTGTAGATAGACAATAAGCAATGTAGATTCCTATGGAATGACAAAAGCGATGCTGAATTTTTTTACCATATCGCATGTCCTGATTGGGTACCGACTTGCCGTTACCCCAACAAAAATTCCATCTTTAGGAGATGGAATGTTATCTGTTAGATTAAGGTATGGGCGCCCAGGTAGGAGCTGTTGCAGGCCACAGTCTGCTTCTCGTTGTGCAGGTAAGCCCAGGTTTGTACCTCTTTGCCGGCATAGAGCGCCGGCAGTACGGCATTGATGGTAAGGTCAGACCGCACCGCTAGGTTTTCTTGTACATCAAAGGATCCGAGGCTGCTGCAATAGCAAACCAGTGTTACCAGATCTGTGTCTGCCGCGTTGCCCTGCGTACTGTTGTCGCCCCATGTCATGTGCAGAATCCTGCCCGCCTGTGGCGTAATCGTAATATTCTGGAAACCGGTAAGGTCACCTTTGGTAATTAATACCCTATTAAAGACCAGTTCAGGAATATTTCTATTGACAGTAATGGCTTCTTGCAGGTTGTAGGAGGCCGCCATATTGGCCCGGGACCTTGCCCCATTTTTAACCCCAAAGTATTTGGTTTGTATGGTTTTCAGCGGTTGCAGAAAGCGTATTACTAGTGTAAATTTCATCTGTTGCAACAGTTGGTTGTCTGTGGGAGTGCGCTGTGTCACTTTGGGGCGGCTGCGGATGATGTCTTTTCCACGCCAGCTGACACCCACCACTGTACCCACTTTTCCCGAAAATCCTCCCAGGATCCCTTTGCTAATTGTAGCCATAATATTTGTTTTTGTTGGTTAATGGTACGAAGGTAATACGCAAAAGTAGCCGCACCAATACCCTGACTGGTTTTGACCGGCTTTGACCTATCTTGCATCTACCTGATGGTATAGTTTGGGATTTGTTCGGTAATCCTTCGGTAATTAACCCACTTTCTTTTGGTAAAACCCGGTTTTTCCAAACAAGACTGGGAGGAGACTAGGAGAAGACTGGGAGGAGACCAATGGAGAAAAGCTATGGATTAAGAACAATTAATAGGTTTGTAACTGACTTGTAATAAATAAGCATAAGACCTATTTTAATTTTAAGTCATTATAGTCTTTTTAAAGGCTTTTTAAAAAGGCTTTTTGTAAAAAAGATAATTTTTACTTTAAAAATATTGTATATGTCAAAAAAATGTTAACTTAGTGATTATTAAAAACATAAGCATGAAAAAGAAAAACTACACACCACTGTCTTATGACAGCGAAAAAATCATCTTATTACTTAGCGCCATCTTGGATCATATCAGTGCCTACAGTGCCCCGGCGCGGCCAGAAACTTACCTGGACAGCGCCGATGTCAAACGCCTGCTAAACATTAGCGACAGTACCCTATACCGGCTGCGCAAAACACAGCAAATCCCCGCCATACGCATGGGCGGCAAAATCTATTGCCCGCAATCATTTTTTAATGAAAAGGGTAAGGAGTGGCTTTGAAAGACTTTTTATAAAGTGTGGTTATTTTCGCAAAGTCAGGAGGTTTGGCATAAGGGGAATAAAGCTTCTAAAAAAGAACTTCGCCAATCTGCCAAACCAGTAAACATAATTTTACAAGTGAATTGCAATAAGAAATTGATTTAATAAGAAATTGACTTGTTATAATATGACTTGAGGGATTAACTCTTTATTGTAACTAGACCTTTATTATGAAAGTATAAAGTAGTGTACAATTCTTTTAATCATATTAGTTATTGTTTTTACTCAAATTAAAAATTTAATTAATCAACTTTCGCGTTGCAAATTGCAAAAACTAAGGTTTCCTACCTAAATACTGTCTGCTTAAGAATGTTGCCATCAAATAATTTTCCGTAAATTCGCATAAAATTTTAATCAGATGAACTACGATATCATTGTTATTGGTAGTGGGCCTGGTGGTTATGTAACTGCTATTAGGGCTGCTCAGTTAGGTTTCAAAACCGCAATTATAGAAAAAGAAAATCTTGGGGGTATTTGTCTTAACTGGGGATGTATCCCAACCAAAGCTCTTCTTAAATCTGCTCATGTTTTCAATTATCTCAAACATGCAGAAGAATATGGCCTTAACAAGGTAGATAATCCGGGTTTTGATTTCACCAAAGTTATTCAGAGAAGTAGAGGTGTAGCCTCCAAAATGAGTGGCGGAATCCAATTCCTGATGAAAAAAAATAAAATTGACGTTATCCTAGGAACCGCCAAAGTAAAAGCGGGCAAAAAGGTTTCTGTAACAGATGCAGAGGGCAAAACTACAGAGTATGCGGCGCAAAATATTATTATTGCTACCGGAGCACGTTCTAGAGAATTGCCAAATCTTCCTCAGGATGGTAAAAAAGTAATTGGTTACAGACAGGCTTTGTCTTTGCCAGAGCAACCAAAATCTATGATTGTTGTAGGTTCTGGTGCTATCGGGATCGAGTTTGCTGATTTTTATAATACAATGGGAACCAAAGTAACTGTGGTAGAATTTTTACCCAACATCGTTCCTTTGGAAGATGAAGAAGTTTCTAAACATGTTGAGAAATCTCTGAAAAAATCAGGGATCGACATTATGACCAATGCTTCTGTAGAATCTGTAGATACCAGTGGCGAGGGCGTTAAAGCAAAAGTGAAAACAGCTACCGGGGAAATTACGCTAGAAGCTGATATTCTTCTTTCAGCAGTAGGTATTTCTGCTAATATCGAAGGGATTGGCTTGGAAGAAGTAGGCATCAAAACCGATAAAGGCCGTGTTTTGGTTAATGAATGGTATCAGACTTCGGTTCCGGGTTATTATGCGATTGGTGATATTATCCCAACTCAGGCTTTGGCGCACGTTGCCTCTGCAGAAGGTATTACTTGCGTAGAAAAAATCAAAGGCATCCATACAGAAAAGATTGATTACGGTAATATCCCGGGATGTACATACTGTCATCCGGAGATCGCATCTGTAGGATTAACAGAAAAGCAGGCAAAAGAAAAAGGTTATGAGATTAAGGTAGGTAAATTCCCTTTTTCAGCCTCAGGAAAAGCAACGGCAAATGGTGATGTAGATGGTTTTATCAAAGTTATTTTTGATGCCAAATACGGTGAATGGCTTGGTGCTCACATGGTGGGCGACGGCGTTACCGATATGATTGCAGAAGCTGTTGTAGCCAGAAAGTTGGAAACTACAGGCCATGAAATCCTAAAATCTATCCACCCGCACCCAACTATTTCCGAAGCAGTGATGGAAGCAGTTGCTGCAGCTTATGGCGAGGTAATTCATATTTAAGGAAAATAACATAATATTCATCAACTAAAACCACAGATTGTTCTGTGGTTTTTTTAATTTTACGTAATGAAAAATTCAAAATTAGGCTTGGTTCTTTCTGGTGGCGGGACAAGGGGTTTGGCGCATGCAGGTGTACTCCAGTTTCTGGAAGAAAAAAATATAGATCCCGATATCCTCTCATGTTGCAGCGCGGGATCTATTGTTGGCTCCCTGTATGCCTTGGGAAAGACGCCGGAGCAGATTTTGGATTTTTTCCAGTCTATTTATTTTTTTAACTGGAAACATTTTACGTTTAATCAGCCAGGTTTAGTTTCTTCGTCCATATTTCTCAATTATCTCATTCCTATTTTTGAAGACATTACAATTGGCGATCTCGATAAAGATGTGAGGATTGTGGCAACCGAGCTGGTAACAGGGCAACAAAAGGTTTTTGAGAAAAATTACAAAGTGGTGGATGCCATTATTGCTTCATCTTGTATTCCTGGGATTTCGACGCCTTATTTTATAGGTTCTGAGATGTACAGCGATGGTGGCGTTCTCAATAATTTTCCTGCGGATGTAATCCATAACGAATGCGATAAAATGATTGGCGTGTATGTAACGCCACCTCAGGATGTGGAGCAGAGTGATCTTAAAAGTATCCGTTCTGTTACCACGCGCGCTTATGAGTTGCTTTCACACAGGACAGAGATTTACAAATTCGCTTTTTGTGATTGGTTTATCACCTCCAAAAAATTATCTAAATATGGTACTTTTGAACGTAAGCCACAGCGGTTGGAAGAGATTTTTAAAATTGGTTACGATGAAGCCAAACGTACTTTTTCTGAAAATGAAGATGACTTTGTAGCGTTGTTTCAAAAGGATTCAAATTAGAAGTATATACATATCTGTCTTAGTATTACGGTACTGAAATTAATGCTTCTGGAGTAAATTTGATAAAAAAAATTCAGCTACCTTGTATGAAGTTTACACCAAAGATAGTCAGATAAACTTGGTGATTATTGATTTGATTGTTAAATAATATTTATTGATTTTTTTCTTTCGAGATACAAAAAGCCTTTTTTGGCTTGAATGTTTCCAATGAAAGAAAGATAAACATTGATGACTATGTTATAGAACTTGCAGAAGTTAACAATAGCATTGTAGAAATAGCAGAATCTATTTATATTAAACTGGATTTTGAGAAATATTTTGAATAGAGAGAAGTTAACTGTTCCATCAATTTAGGCAGCTGATTTGAATTTGGATTTTTATGTAAATATTTTGTGATAGATCATCTATTTGCTATTAAATACATGCTTTAATTTTTAGAAAGCGGGGGATTTCAAGAAGATTGAATGATATGATTTGGAATGGAATATTAACAAATTATAATTTTCAAACTTTTTTTCAGAGTCACCAATTCTAATTTTTGTAATAGAGTACATATAAATCAAAAACCCTATAAACATAACGTTTATAGGGTTTTTTGCGGAGAGTGAGGGATTCGAACCCCCGGACCTGTTACAGTCAACAGTTTTCAAGACTGCCGCAATCGACCACTCTGCCAACTCTCCTTACTTCTCACGATCTCTCGTTTTCAGTGGTGCAAATATAATTAGCTTTTCTATAATGGACAAGTATTTTTTTAAAAAATCAACTAATTGGCTAGTTTTCAAAAGGAAAAATTTAGTTCTTGGTTAGGTAGAACCCGAGAGCGACTGATAAAAAGCCTAAAACAATACTTGAAATGATATATAAACACAAGATTGAAAAATGATTATTTTGCCAAAGTGAGTAGCTTTCCACAGAAAAAGTTGAGAAAGTTGTATAGCCGCCACAAAATCCTGTAATCAAAAGGAATTTTGAAGAATTATCAAGTTTTAAGAAACTGGACGAAAGAATACCAATCAAAAAGCAGCCGGTGATGTTAACAACAAAAGTTCCCAATGGGAAGTTGTTAAAATTCCAAAGCTTTTGAGTGTAATTTGATATCAAATATCGTAATACACTTCCGGCACCACCACCAAAAAAAATATACAAAATCATCCTCATGATGCTAAATTATAAAATTTTGTTGGACGGTTTTTTAATTGATAGATTTAAATTTCATAAATATCAGAATCCGTAAAAGCGAAAAATCTTCCTTTTTTAGGGAGATTTTTGGTGTCCAAGCCAGTAAACTCACTGAAGGCAGGCAAAAGAAGTTGCCTTTCAGACAACGCAAAACATGGTAATTTGATTTTTTTTATGGCTGAATTAATCGCAATGCCCGGATGGATGTGCCCTGTAATCTGGAAATCCAAAATTGATGGATCATAGTCATGAATAAAGCAGATTGAATCCTTTTTTAAAAAAGAGCTTCGATAATTAAGGCCCATTTTTTGTTCCAATAATTTTGAGATGCGGTCATGATTGCCTTCTATCAAACAAAATTTGATGTTGGGATAATTGCGCTGCCATTCGCAAAATCGGTCAACATCGGTGTTGTTGCCAGCATGTAGCAAGTCGCCAACGATGATAAATTTTTCCGGCAAGAAATATTCTATCAAAACCGATAGCCGTCTCAGGTCACTTTCGAAGATTTGACTGGACAAGGCAATGCCATTTTTACGGAAATGCGCCGTTTTACCGATATGAAGATCTGATAAGACTAAGGCTTTTTCACTTTTCCAGAAGAGTGCACGCTGGTTTGTTAATGTAAAAATTTCGTTTTCTACGGTTATATTTTTAGTAGCTATTTTCATTGTTTTTACTCAAACATAAATTTGAGATCTTAAATTGACAGTTTGAATTAATTATTTTTATAAAAATCTGAAAAACAGGTATTATTTGCTTTTCCGAGCCTGCTGAATCAGTTTTTGAATGCGTGCATCCAAGGTTTCGCTGGTCAAAGTTTGCCGCAGACTATCCACTTTAATCGGGAAGCTGAGCGGTGTAAATGTGTTGGCCAATTTCAGTATTATTTTTGATTTGTCAATCCTTTTGAAGGCTTCTATCAATCGCTGTTCTTGTAGCTGTGCGTTAAAAACTTCGGTATAAGACTGCCTAACCAGAAAATGATCTGGGTCGTATTCTTCCAATACCTTAAAAATTAATCCCGATGAACTTTGCAAAGATTTATTGGAGCGCTGTTTTCCCGGAAAGTTCTGGATCACCATTCCGGAAATCACCGCAATATCACGGAATTTCCGCATGGCCATTTCCGCCGCATTAATGCTGGCAACCACATCATTCATAAGATTGTCGCGGCTGAGAAGTTTTTGTAGATTGTCCTCGGTAACTGGGATTTCTTTATCACTAAAAAGTTCAAAACCATAATCATTCATCGCCATCGAAAAAGAAATAGGTGCAAGCTTGGAAATCCGGTAAGCTATCAAAGCAGCCATCACCTCGTGCACAAGCCGTCCTTCAAAAGGATACATGAAAAGATGGTAGCCTTCCCGGTTTTTGATCATCTCTACCAAAAATTCATCTTCCCGCGGAATGTGGGAACGTTCTTCCTGGTTTTTGAGCAAAGGATGCAGGAAGCGCAATTCCTTTTCCGAAGCTTTTGGATTCAGGGCACCGGATAATTTTTCCCTTAAAAAATGCCCAAGATTCGAGCTTAGAGGTAACCTGCCTCCAAGATAACTTGGTGCAAAAGCTTTGCCTTTGGAAGCACGCACATAAACCGTCATATCCTTTATCATGGCCACTTCCAGCACACGTCCGGCCAAAATAAATTTCTCATCTCTTTTGAGTCTTGAGATAAAATATTCTTCCACCATACCAATGTATCCGCCGGAGATAAATTTCACTTTCAGCATTGCATCGCTCACAATTACACCCATATTCATACGGTGGAGCATGGCAATCCTGCGTGAGGTAACTTTGAAAAGTCCGTCTTCCTGAATCTCTATTTTATGGAACTCTTCATAATTTTTAAGAGCTTTGCCACCAATCGTTAGAAAGTCCAAAATGTTGTTCCATTCATCTTCCGTCATTTCCCTGAAAGCGAAAGTTTCCTTGATTTTAGGGTAAATCTCATGAGGATAAAATCCGTCCCCGATGGCCAAAGTCATCAGGAACTGCACGAGGACATCGAAGCACAATACCTGTGGGTCGCGCGGCTCTATAACGTTTTGTTTGACGGCTTCTTTTAAAGCAGCCACCTCTATCAGTTCCAGAGAATGGGTGGGGACACAATATATTTTTGAAGACTCAAAAGGCGAATGCCCACTTCGCCCAGCGCGTTGCAAAAACCGCGCAACACCTTTGGCAGAGCCAATCTGTATAACGGTGTCCACAGGTTTGAAATCAATTCCCAAATCTAATGATGATGTTGAAACAACGGCTTTCAATTTTCCGCTGCTGAGGTTTTCTTCGATCCAAATGCGCAAATGGCCGTCAATAGAACTGTGGTGGATAGCGATTTGTCCGGCAAAATCAGGATAGGCATCCAGCAAAAGCTGATACCACATTTCACTCTGGCTCCTGGTGTTGGTAAAAACAATAGTTGAATTGGATTCAAGGATTATAGGTACAACTTTGTTTGCCAGTTTATGTCCAAGATGTCCTGCCCAGGGAAGGATCTCGACTTCATCCGGAAACACAGATATGATGTCGATTTTCTTTTTCTCTTTTGCTGTTATTTTGGTTTTTTTGATGGGATAGGGGATGAGGACTTCCATAGCTTCGTCCAGGTTTCCGATGGTTGCCGTAATGCCCCAGATCTTAAGTTGGGGTACATAGTTCCTGAGTTGGCAGATGCCTAATTCTATCATTACACCGCGTTTGGAACCCAGCAGTTCATGCCATTCATCAATCACAATAGTTTGCAAATGTGGGAAAAACCGTTTGTGATTTTTTTGTCCCAATAATAGATGTAAACTTTCCGGTGTTGCGACCAGGATATCTGGCATATTCTTAACCTGCTGTTGACGGACTTTTGGGTCGGTATCGCCATTTCTTACACCTACAGCCCAGTCCAGACCAATCTCGTCTATAGCTTCTTGCATGGCTTTGGCAATATCTTTGGAAAGCGAACGCAGCGGTGTAATCCAGATCATTTTCAACCCTTTTTTATACAGATCGGGGTGATTGAGAAAATCTGTAACCAAAGCCAAAAATACAGAGTACGTTTTCCCAAAACCTGTTGGCGCAACCACCATTCCGCTATAACCGTTGCCGAACTTTTGCCAGGTATCCACTTGGAACATGAATGGGGAGATGCCTTTTTCGCCCATCCAGTTCTGGATGATTTTGTAGCCGTCGGTATGGTGGAATGTTGTCAAATTTCAGATGTGTTTTATTTTAGCCGATAAGGATATAAGAATTTAGAAGTCTGTTTTATTGTATCAATTTTTTAATTTCTTCGAGATCATCAATTTCGTCTACCTTTTTATCTCTACGCCAACGCAAAATTCTGGGAAAGCGCAGGGCAACGCCGCTTTTATGCCGATTGCTGAATCCAATACCTTCAAAAGCAATTTCAAAAACAAGTTCTGCTTTTACCGTTCTTACAGGGCCAAATTTTTCTAATGCATTTTTGTTCACAAACTTGCTCACCTCCATAATTTCTTTATCTGTAAGGCCGGAATAAGCTTTGGCAATCGTCACCAGTTTGTCTCCGTTTTTCACGGCAAAAGTATAATCGGTGTAATAGGCGCTGCGCCTGCCACTGCCTTTTTGCGCATAGATGAGTACCGCATCTATGGTCAAAGGATTGATTTTCCACTTCCACCAATCGCCTTTTTTCCTACCCGAATGGTAGTGCGAATTTTTCTGTTTCAGCATCAGTCCTTCGCTATTGATGTCACGGGATTTTTCCCGGATTTCATTGAGTTCTCCCCAGTTTTCAAAATCGATGGATTGAGAAATTCTGATGCGCTCTGGTTGTTCATTCAGTAATAATTCTTCTAACATGGCGCGTCTGGCAGCAATGGGTTTTTCCCGAAGGTCATGACCTTCCAGCTCCAACAAGTCATAAACAAAAACCTGAATTGGTATTTCGGAAAGCATTTTCTTGGTTAAATTCTTTCTATTAAGTCGTTTTTGCAGTTCGTTAAAGTTTAAAACTTTGTCATCCTTTACAGCCAATATTTCGCCATCAATCACAAAATTACCTGTCATATTTTGCACAACTTCTTGTATTTCGGGGAACTGTTCTGTCACCAATTCTTCACCACGCGACCAGATGAAAACTTCGTCATTCCGTCTAATAATCTGTCCCCGGATTCCGTCCCATTTGTATTCTACCAACCATTCATCGGGTTTGCCAAGTTCTTCCAACTCCTTTTCCAACGGGTAGGCCAAGCAAAATGGATATGGCTTTGAGTTGTCTGGGTTTACATTTTCTGCCAAAATCAGTTCTTTAAAAGTCACTTCCCAAGGCTGCCATTTTCCCATCAGACTGTGGGTAAGCGTGCTGGATTCCTGCCCAGAAAATTTGGTAAGTGAATTGATTAAGGTTTTACCCGAAACCCCAATCCGGAAACTTCCGCCCAGTAATTTATTGAAAATCAAACGTTCTGTGTAATCCAAACCATTCCATGATTGCAGGACAAAAGCTTTTTTGTCAGCTTCAGATTGGTCTTTGAGATTGTTAATATCACGCATCCATTGGGACAATGTGCGGTCAATTTTATCAGTCGGTGGCGGTAAAATCAAGGATAAGGTTTCGCCCAAATCCCCAACGGCAGAATAGCTCTCCTGAAACAGCCAAAAAGGGAGCTGCGTAATCTCCAGAGCCCATTCCTTCATATAATTGGTGTTCACATTCCGTTTAGGCCTTTTGCCAGTGAACAGGGCAATAAACCACACTTTATCCTCATCTGGGGCACGTTCCAGATAATCGTTGATCGCATCAATTTTAGCATTGGTTTTATTGGTGCTTTCGAGTGCGTTGATGAGTTCTGCGAAATGTTTCATTATATGATTATTTTGGGCAGCTTTTCCGTCTTCCACTCCCGCTTTTTTGTTCATCGTACCTCTTCACAAAAAGAGCTCCATTCAAGCCGGGCTGCATGCTATTCTCTGTTTTTAACACTATTATTGATTGATTAGTTTATTTGTCGATGCTTTCCTCCTCTTTTTCTTCCTCATCATCATCGCCATATAGTGTTTCCACCACGTCCGATTTAATTCCTATTTCGTTGAGGTATTTCGAGAAAACTTCGGTCTGGCCGTGCGTCACATGTAAAATTTCTGCCTCGGTAGCTTTCACTGCTTCCAGCAGGCCTTTCCAGTCGGCATGGTCACTCATGGCAAAACCGGCATCAGCACTTCGCCATCGCCTTGCCCCGCGAACCTGCATCCAGCCGGAGCAGATAGCAGTGGCAGCATCTGGTATTTTCTTAATCACATTGCTGTCCAACAAAGCTGGCGGCACTATCACAATATCACCTTTCACGTGTTTTATGCTTTCCCGAAAATCTGGGATGTCGTAGTCCGGTAGAGTAATTCCCACTTCTTCAAAAGCTTGGTTCAATTTACCAATCGAGTAGTGGACATGGATTTTGCCCATGCCTTCTACCGCTTTCATAATGCGTTGTGCTTTCCCGAGGGAATAACCGATGAATACTGACGTTTTTTGATTTTCCTGATTTTGCAATACCCAATTTTGCAGCTTCTGGTTCAGATCCGGGACTTCGAGCCAGTTGTAAATAGGGAGCCCAAAGGTACTTTCGGTTACAAATTCATTGCATTTTACCAACTCAAATGGTGTGCTAAGGCCGTCATTCTGAATTTTGTAATCTCCAGAAATCACGCTTACATAACCCTTGTACTCCAGGCGGATCTGCGCAGAGCCAATAATATGACCTGCCGGATGGAGCGAAACCTTAACACCGTTGATATTAATGACTTCGCCATAGTCCACACTCTGGCAATCGATATCTTCGGCAATTCTTTTTTTTAGGATCGGTTTTGTAAAATGATGACAGAGGTACTTTTTCATTCCCCAACGGGCATGGTCGGCATGGCCATGGGTAATGACCGCCAAATCAACAGGTCGCCACGGGTCAATATAAAATTTTCCCTGTGGGCAGAAAATACCTTTGTTTGTGAATTTGATCAGTTTCAAAAGTTTGATGATTAATATGCTTTTGCATATTCAAAAACTTAACCAAATTATTTTAAATGCAAATTTTTCTGTAAATCGCTCCAAGCGCCGCCATTATGCACATTTTTGAAGCCTTTTTCTTTTAGAATAGATTCAACTTTCACGCTCCTTAGACCATGTGAACAAACCGTGATATAGGTCTTGTTTTTATCCAATTCAACAAACCTGTGCCTTATTTCGCCTAGAGAAATGTTCTGCGAACCTGCAATATGGCCGGTTTTGTATTCTTTTTCGGTTCTTACATCAAGAATGATTGCACCATTTTTTATCAGCCTATCTAAACCTTCGTCTAAAGTATAATATTTATAAATTCGGTAGACAAGATAGGAAACAAAAATAATCCCGAGGATGATCAGCAGTTTTTTCATAGTTTACTTAAAATTTTTCTATCGATATAAAATGTCCCAAACGGAATGATGCAGGCTAGCAGCACTTTCCAAGTTGTTTCTTTGAATTTCCAATTCTGCTCAACACCCACGCTTAGTGTATTAAATAGAAATAACAGAAATAATGAGCCGTGTATTGGTCCCATCATTTTCACTAATTGAGGATTGTTCGCGCCATATTTTAGCGGAACTGCGATGAATATTAAGATTAAAAGTGAAATCCCCTCAAGTATGGCAATCACTCTTAATCTTCCAATTTTAGTTTTAAATAGGTCTATCATAATTATCTGAAGTATGGTCTGTTTGCAAGTGGTGAAAAGGGCCAAGGAATGGCTATAAAAATGATAATCAATGCAATAGTGAAATAGATGAGCATAATTTTAAATTTGCCTCTATCACTTGTTTTTCTTTTGGCAATAGAAGAGCCTATTGTAATTAAGATAATTGAAAGCAGCATCAGAAAGATGTGTATTAACCCAAAGAATAGAAGATCAAACGATTCTTTAGCTTCGGAAAAATTCTTCCAAAAATATTTGATAATTGGACTTTGAGTATATAATGTAATTCCTAAAACCAGTTGGATGTGGGCGATTGTTGCTGTCCAATGCCTTACTGAATCATCAGTTTTTGAAAATGATATCTTGGAGAAGTAGCCTTTATATGCCCTAAAAATAGAGTAAAATAAACTTAATAAAACCAACCACCGAAAAGTGGAGTGTACAAATGTTAATGCCTGATACATGTTCGATAATAATAATCTACCACAAAGATAAATGAAAAACATACTAATTAGTATGTTTTTGATTAAAAAATTATTGTAAGTTTTTAAAATATGTTTTAAGTCCTTTTAAATAAGTAAAATATACAGCTTTTGAATTTTCAAGTTTGCCTAAATTTCGGATTCCCCAATAACCTGAAATTACAAAAATCGCAATTTCTTTTGCACTAACTTCAGGTTTTACAAATCCTTCCTTTTTTCCCTCTTCTAAAGCGTTAATCATTGTATTCTCCCAATGCAAAGAGAGTTGATTTAATGCTTTTGTGAAATCAATATTCCAAGGTGCCATTTCCTGAGTGAAATTGGAGGCTGGACAGCCATACTCAACTTTTAAAGTATCATTTTCGATGAGTAAATAATACATCAGATTGTAAATCGTTTCAAATGGATTTTCTTTGTTTTGAAAAGGATGAATAAAAGTATTTTGGAAGTTTGGAATTAAAAGTTCGTTGATAATTGCCAAACCCATTTCATCTTTAGTTTTAAAGTGATAATAAAATGCCCCTTTTGTGACTTGGGTCGTCGCAATTATTTCATCAACACTAGTTGTCTGATAGCCTTTTTTGTAAATCAAATCAAAAGCTTTCTGAAGAATATTAAGACGAGTTTCTTGAGATTTTTTCATTAAAATACTGATCGGTTTGTTTTGCAAAGGAACAATATTTATAATTAAATTAATTACTAGATTTTGCTTGGAAACAATAAATAATCTCCGAAAAAAAATTATTTCCGGAGATTATATTTTAGTTATAAAGACGATTAAACTATAGCATGGCCTTCGATGCCATCAGAATTATTAGTTTTGTTGCCTGTAACTGCAGCTGCCACAAAGTTGAAAAGACTTACCAATTTGCCGGCTTTGGTATCCCAATAGTAGGTTTCTTTTGGTTCTATTCTAATGATGGAAACGTTAGGGTCTTCTTTGCCATCAAACCAGGCGTTGGCCATGGGGGACCATTTGTCCTCTATGGTAGATTTGTCTTTGTAAACCGATGCTTCTCCAAATACCGAAAGATATTCTGCATCGCTGTTATTCATAAAGTAAAGTTGTACCCGCCTGTCTTCTTTGATTTCAAAGTTTTTGTTGCTGGTTTCGCTACTGATGAACCAGAGATTGCCCTCGTCATCGGTTTCCTGTAAAGTCATCGGTCGGCTGTTGCTCGGCAGGCGGTCCAGTTCGGTGCAAAACATACAGATTCTGGCTTTTTCTGAGAGTTCCTGGATTTTTTTAATCGCTTCTAGGTTCGTAAGGTTTTTTGTTGACATAATATTTTGTTTTGATGTTATCATTATTTTTAGCGTTACAAATAATGTGCTATATATTCAGTCCATTCGTATAATGATGATCGTTTTCTTAATATCACGATGGAATATTTATTGCAGATAGCTTACTTACAATCCGCATTAAATAATCAAATATGAGAGCAATCTGGAACGGTGCCATTGGTTTTGGCCTTGTCAATATCCCCATCAAGTTATATTCTGCCACAGATTCCAGCACTTTGGATCTTGATATGCTGGACGGCAAAGATTTGAGCAATATCAGGTTCAAAAGAATCAATGAAAAAACGGGTAAAGAAGTCGTTTGGGAGAATATTGTAAAAGGCTATAAAATAGAGGATCATTATATCGTTTTGGACGACAAGGATTTTGAAGCGGCAAGCCCGGAAAAATCCAAGGTTCTCAGTATTTCCCAGTTCGTCAAAGAATCTGATGTAGATCCTGCATTTTTTGAAACCCCTTATTATCTGGAACCACAGAAGAACGGCGAATCTGCCTACCAGTTATTATTAAAAGCTTTGACCAAGACCAAAATGGCTGGCATTGGCTCGTTTGTTTTACGGGATCGCGAAATCCTTTGCCTGATTAGGCCTTATGACAACCAAATCTTGATGGTCAACCGAATGCGCTACCCCGAAGAAATGCGAAGTTTTAAAGACCTCAAAATACCTTCGGGCAACACATCGAAGCCTGCCGAACTCAAAATGGCGGAGCAATTGATCAAATCCCTGTCCAGTGATTTTGATCCCAAATTATATAAAGATACCTATAACGCAGACCTGCTCAAGATTATTAAGCAAAAAGCAAAAGGGAAAAAAATAAAGATTACAGAAACCAAACAACCCGAAGGCAAAGCAACCGACCTGATGGCTATGCTGAAAGCCAGTTTGGAAAAAGGTAAGAAAAAGGTGGGTTAAGGCCTATAGCTTGTACGTTATTATCATTTCATCTTCATTAATAAATTTAAGAATCATGGCTCTCGAAGATTATAACAAAAAACGGAATTTTAAAGAAACCTCCGAGCCGGCAGGCAAAGTGGAAAGTGGAGGTAAAGCGCTTCGGTTTGTTATCCAGCGCCACGCCGCTTCCCATTTGCATTATGATTTCCGCCTGGAGATGGATGGCGTGCTCAAAAGCTGGGCGGTTCCCAAAGGCCCTTCTCTCAATCCTGCAGACAAGCGTTTGGCGATGATGGTGGAGGATCATCCGTTTGCTTACAGAACTTTTGAAGGTTCGATTCCCAAAGGGAATTATGGTGCCGGCGAGGTAGAGATTTGGGACGAAGGGACTTATGAACCGATAGAAAAAGTGAAAGGCAAAACAGATGATCTCATTATGCGGGCCGAATTGCACAAAGAATCACTCAAGTTTATCCTTCATGGTAAAAGGCTAAAAGGTGAATTTGAACTCGTCAAAAAAAAAAATTGGAAGGAAGAGAATGCCTGGCTGCTTATTAAACACAAAGATAAATTTGCTGTGGATGAGGATTATAATGCAGAAGATCATACCGATAAAAATTCCAAAGTAACCGCCTATCTCGAGGAGAAAGGAAGTAAAAAAAAAAATAACAAATCCGAAGGGATAAAGAAGTTTAAAAATTATGCACCAGCACTTTCGGGGGAGCGTAAACTGCCGGAATTTATCCATCCCATGCTGTGTAAAATCTCTGAAAAAGCTTTTGACGATAAAGAATGGGCTTTTGAAATCAAGTGGGACGGTTATCGTGCTATTGCCGATCTTAGTAAAGATGAGTTGCGCTTATATTCCAGAAACGGTCTTGACTTTTCAAAGAAATTCAAAAAAGTAACCAACGCGCTCCAGCTGCAAGAACATAAAATGGTATTGGATGGCGAAATTGTTGCTTATGATAATCATGGAAAACCCAATTTTCAGTGGTTGCAGGGTATTGGCGAAAATCCGGAACTGGTCTTGACATTTCAAGTGTTTGACCTGCTTTGGCTGAACGGCCATTCAACGGAAAGTTTGGGTTATCTTCAGCGTAAAGAATTACTGAAAGAGGCACTCCAGGAAAATGAAATTATCAAGTACAGCGATCATATTCTGGAGAAAGGGCCGGAGTTTTTCCAAGCGGCAAAAGACATGGGGCTGGAAGGTATTGTAGCCAAGAAAACAGACAGCTTTTATAAAGAAAATATCCGCAGTTCGGAATGGTTAAAGATTAAAATCCACAAAAGTGATGAAGCTGTAATCTGTGGATTTACGGCGCCTAAAGGTTCCAGGAAAAAGCTTGGAGCATTGATCCTCGGTAAATACTTGGATGGTGAAATTGTTTTTGTTGGCCACACCGGCGGTGGTTTTAATGATAAAATGCTGGCAGATATTTTCAATAAAATGCAGCCTTTGATCACAGACCAATCAGTGTTTAAAATTACCCCTAAAACCAATACCAAAGCCACTTGGCTGAAACCACAACTGGTGGCGGAAATCAAATTTTCGGAACTAACGAAAGATCATATTTACCGGCATCCGATTTTCCTTCGGCTTCGGGATGATATAGAACCAGATGAGGTAAGTTTTACTCCACAATCTTCAAGAATAGAGACCATGAAAAAAACAGAACCCAAAAACAGAACCGGGAAAGACGAAACCATCAAAAAAATTGGAAAGCAGGAACTGAAACTTACCAACCGTAACAAAATCTATTTTCCTGATGATGACGTGTCAAAGGGAGATGTTATTGATTATTACCAAAGTATTTCCAAATATATCCTGCCCCATCTTAAGGACAGGCCGCAATCTATGAACCGTTACCCGAATGGGATAGAAGGTCTTAGTTTTTTTCAAAAAGATGCCGCAGAAGAGACACCGGATTGGGTAGAAATACAGAAAGTGTTCTCGGAAAGCAGTGATAAATATATCAATTACATCATCTGTAATAATAAAGAAACATTGGCCTATCTTAATAATCTCGGTTGCATAGAGCTAAATGTTTGGACGAGCAAAGTGCAAAAAGCCGATCATCCCGATTATCTTGTGCTGGATCTGGATCCATCAGAAAAAAACACGTTTGGGGATGTTGTGGAAACTGCACAGGCCGTGAAAGAAGTATTGGACTCAGCAAAAATTGATGGCTTTCCTAAAACTTCCGGAAGTACGGGGATCCACATCTATATCCCGATGAATGCCAAATATGATTATGATCAGGTGAAAGATTTTGGTCATCTGCTGATGCAAATGGTTCAGCAAAAACTTCCCAAACTTACCACTCTGGAGAGAAGCCTGCAAAAGCGGGACAAAAATAAAATTTATCTGGATTACCTTCAGAATAGGCGAGGGCAAACCCTTGCAAGTGTTTACAGCCTTCGCCCGAAAAAAGGTGCGCCCGTTTCTATGCCGCTGGAATGGGCAGAAGTGAAAGCCGGGCTAAAACCCACCGATTTTAACATTCACAACGCACAGGAACGGTTGCAAGAAAAAGGAGACCTTTTCAAGCCTATCCTGGGCAAAGGCATTGACATGCTGGCTGTAATCAAAAAGTTGGAGCAATAATATTAACATCAATCAAAAACAAAAAAAACTTCCAGATATTGGAAGTTTTCTCGTTGAAATCCGGTTTAGAATTAATGGTAATTAATTTTTCCACCGATTACTTTTTTATCATTTCTGGTTTTTGGATTACCATAAACATCAATCACGCCACCGGCTCTCGTCTTAGCATCTACAGAACGGGATGCGTTAACAGAAGCTTCTCCGCCGGCATTGGTTGTGATACTTGTAATTTTTGTTTTGAGGTTTTGTCCATCATATTGCCCACCGGTATTTACAATCACCGACTGAGAATCTGCTTCACCTTGCAATTTGATAATTCCTCCCGTATTGGACTTTCCGTCCACCACGCTGGCATTTACATTCAGGTCAATCTGGGAACCTTCGTTGGATGTTACCTGCAATCTTGATGCTTTAATTACATCTTTGGAAGAGATTCTAGAACCTTGGCTGGCCTGCACGTTATTAAGGTTTTTGTAATAGATTACCACTTTTACGTCGTCGCCCTGCATTAGTTTAAGGGTTTTCATTCTTATTTTCAGTTCGTTGCCTGAGTTTACAAATTCTATATCGTCTGATTTGGTTCCCGAAACTTCAGCTTTGTACGATGAAGAGGATACCAGTTCTACTGGGATTTTATCAAATACTTTGAGTGATGTAAAAGCACCAATGGCTTTAGTCTGTGCCAGCGCAACCTGCGAAAAGAGGAATACGGAAGCGGCTACTATTATATTTTTCATAATTTAAAATTTGAAAGGTAGTTGCAAAACCAGAACCAATTTTTGTTATAATTAGTTAAATTTTTAATGACTGATGATTTATTAAGGATGAAAATATTATTTTTATAAGATATGCAGCGTATTTTATTTATTGTTTTAGTGGTTTCTCTTACGGCTTGCCAGTCGGTTAAGAAAAGTAACCGTTTTATGACGGAGCTTATTCCGGCAGAAAAACTGCGGAAGGATGTTGACTTCGGTTACCAAAAACTGAAACGTTACCATCCTAACCTGTATTGGTATATTTCCAAAGAAGATCTGGATTATAAATTTGACAGCCTAAAAGCCCAGATCCAGCAACCAATGACGCCTAATGCTTTCTACTTTCGCCTGGCACCGGTTATTGCGAGTATAGGCGAAGGTCATCTGCGCTTGCGTGCTTATCCCAGAAAATATTCTAAAGCGGAGGAAAAAGAACTCAAAACTAAAAACCCGCTGTTTGCCCAGATGGAATACAAGGTTTTAGGCGACCGGCTGTTTGTCACCCAGAATAAAAAAAATGTGGCAGATATAAAACCAGGAACCGAAATCCTGAAAATTAATAATGAAAATACGGCAGACCTTATCAAAAAATACAATCAACTGTACAGTTCCGACGGAAAAAATAAAACCTTCCAAAAGTATTTTATCAACCTGACGTTTTTCAGTTTTTATACCCTTGAAAAAGGATATCAGGACAGCGCGATGCTGACAGTAAAAAGGGACAATGCCATCTCGGAAATAAAAATCAGGCGAACCAAAAAATCTGAGCAGGAACTTAACAAAGATGATGAGAAGGTAAAGTTAACGGAAATGCAAAAAGTACAGGATTATAAACCGGAATCAAATACTTTTAACCGGAGTTTGAAATTTCTGGATGCGGACAGTACTATTGCCTATATCAAAATCAAATCGTTTTCTTCCAGTTACGCCAAAAAGTTTTATAAATCTTCGTTTGATAAGATGAAACATACTAAATCCAGTGTGTTGATCCTAGATATAAGGGATAACTTAGGTGGATCTCTGTCCGAAATCAATACGCTATATTCTTATCTTACGGATAAAGAATTCAGCCTGATCAAGTCACCGGAGATGACTTCCCGGACTTCGGGGATGTCCCAGAACTATTTCCGCGGGCAGGGTATTTTTTCATCAGTCCTCAGTGCTGCCGGCTATCCGTTTTTTCTTGCCGGGAATTATGCTTTGTCATCCAAAAAAGGCGAACATTATTATTTCCGGGATTTTAATTCAAGACCTACAAAGCCTCAGAACAACGCGTTTACAGGTTCTATTTATGTATTGGTCAATGGTGGTAGTTTCTCGGCTTCGTCTATCATCGCAGCCAAATTAAAATTTGAAAAAAGAGCACTTATCATTGGCGAAGAAACCGGCGGGGCAAATGACGGCACCGTTGCAGGTGTTAACAATACCGTAACGCTTCCCAACTCCAGGTTGACTTTGCCTATCGGACTTTTCCTGATCCGTCCCAATATCACCTTTGAAAATAAAAGCCGAGGCGTGATGCCAGATTTTTATGTTGACCCTGATTTTGATAACCTGAAAACGCAGGACGATAAAACCCTGAACTGGGTTTTGGAGGATGTCAAATTCCGCAATGGTATTATTCATCAGAATTAATAAAAAAAAGTGAGTCCTGTTTATAGAACTCACGTTAGTATCTGTATAGATAATATATTTACTTAATGATTTTCATCTCGTTGAGCAGCCATTTGGCATCGGCGTATTTATCGATGACAAAGAGGATATATTTGGTATCTACCATAATATTTCTGCAAAGTTTTGGATCATAATTAATGTCACTCATCGTACCTTCCCATTGCCTGTCAAAGTTAAGCCCAATAAGATTTCCGTAAGCATCCAGAGCCGGGCTTCCTGAGTTTCCGCCAGTGGTATGATTGGTTGCCGTAAAGTTAACAGGAACATCGCCAGACTTATCTTTGTAGATGCCGTAATCCTTGGTGTTGTAAAGACTGATTAGCTTCTGTGGCAGGTTAAACTCGTAATCTCCCGGAATATATTTTTCCATAACACCGGTAAGGTGCGTCTGGTAGCCATAAGTGACCGCATCTCTTGGGTTGGAACCTTTTACTTTTCCGTAAGTGACACGCAGCGTAGAGTTGGCATCCGGGAAAAACTTTCGGTCTTTGTCGGTCTCCATCTGCTGAGCCATGAAGGTTTTTTGCAATGCATCAATCTCGGCCTGGTAGCTCGTTACTTTATCATGCGTGGTTTTTACGTAAGTATTCTTGATGTTGGAATAAAGCTGTACCAAAGGGTCATTCTTAAGGGCTTTAACTAAAGCGTTTTGGTCAGCAAATACTTTGTTGATGTCTGTGTAAACGTTAGCGCCATTCACCATTCCGCCGCCTGTGATTACCGAATTTTTGGCCCAGTTTTCCAAAGTTGCTGTGTTTTTGTTAGCATCTTTGTATTGGTCAAAGCCTGCAGGCAAAAACTGCTGTGGCGTTTTGTTGGCATAGAGAGCAAGGACTTTAGCAGTCACTTTTGCGTCAAGGCCGCTTTCGTAATCTTTATAGATCTCTGCCAACCTTGATTTTAGATTGTCCAAAGATTTTTGAGAAGAAGTCCCATTGTCCACAGCTTCTACATAACTCCCAAAAAGACTTGCCAAAGCCAGGGTTTCAGAATTTCTGGGCATCTCGGAGTAATACGCTCTGTTCAGTGCATAAGGAGCCTGTTCCTGATAAAGCCTGTTGAGGTTGTCCACCGTGGTTTTGATGGCTGGATTTTTGGAAATCAGCATTTGCTCATACTGTTGTTTTTTGCCAACAGCATTGGATTTTTTCAACCCTTCGATTTCGCCCTGCCATTTTTTCCAGGCATTGGAAATTCTGGCGTATTTAGAAGCATATTTAATTCTTGTTGCATTGTCCACTCTCATTTTCTCATCAAGAGTTTTCAAAGTTACATCACGCACAGATATCATTGCCGGATCAATCTCTGTCATGATTTTTTCTACCGCTACGGCAGGTAGATATTCTGTTGTTCTCCCAGGAAACCCGAATACAAAAGTGAAGTCATCTTCTTTTTTATCCTTGATAGAGATTGGCAAGAAATGCTTAGGGGTGTAAGGGATGTTGTCTTTGGAATATTCAGCGGGTTTATTGTTTTTATCGGCATAAATCCTAAACATCGAAAAATCGCCTGTATGACGTGGCCAAACCCAGTTGTCTGTGTCCGAACCATATTTGCCAATAGCAGAAGGTGGTGCTCCTACAAGACGGATATCTTTGTAAGTTTCGATAACATAAGCGTAATATTTATTACCGTAATACATTGGCTTTACCGATATTTTCTGGTAATTTTCGGTTTTTTGAGAAGCAATGTAAGCCTCGGTGTTTTGTTTGATTTTAGCGTCCAGTTCTTTGCCGGAAAGTCCCTGAGTACCGGACAGGATTTTACCGGTAACTTCTTGGATATCGGTAATGAAATCTACCGTAACGCCAGGGTTGGGTAATTCTCCGGTTGTGTCTTTTGCCCAAAAACCGTTGGTTAACAAGTCGTTTTCTACGGTAGAGTGCGACTGGATATTGTCATAACCACAATGGTGATTGGTTAATAAAAGGCCTTTTGGCGAAATAACTTCTGCAGTACAGCCGCCGTCAAATTGCACCACGGCATCTTTTATACTCGCTTTGTTGGGGTCAAAAATATCTTTGGCAGAGATCTTCATTCCCAGTTCTTTCATTTCTTTTTCATTCACTTCTGTTGGTATCCACATGCCGCCGTATTGCTGGGCGAATGTCATTACAGCTGATAAGGCAAAAGCTGATAAGAGAATTTTTTTCATTCTAAAATTTTAAAATTTTACGAATTTAATTAAATTTTTAAGATCAGGTGTCTGTTGCTGATTTTAGGAATAATTAATCTTGCTCCGGCGTATTGTTTTTAACATGCAGGCGGTCTTCTACATATTCTATTTTGGTTTTGCCGTGTGGTTTAGGACTTCCATTTTCGTCCAGTCCCACAAAAACTAGTTTGTCTATGGTGATGATGATCTGATGGGTCATTTTGTTCCTTACCTCGCAGCGCAAGGTTAAAGAAGATTTCCCAAATTCTGCCACCTCGATCCCGATTTCTATAATATCGCCCTGTTTTGCTGAACTTACAAAGTTGATTTCGGAGATATATTTGGTTACCGTTCTGGAGTTTTCCAGCTGTATGATGGCGTAAAGTGCCGCTTCTTCGTCAATCCACTGCAAAAGCCGTCCTCCGAAAAGTGAATGGTTAGGGTTGAGGTCTTCCGGTTTGATCCATTTTCTGGTATGATAATTCATCATGATTCTGTCGCATTTTAATTTGTTGCAAAGGTAAAATTATAATAGGATTTGGGCGGTTCTATCTCATAGAAAATATGGATAATGACATTAATTTTCCATAATTTATCCTGAAATTGAATGGTGGGATTTTTGATTCGTTATAATCTTAGTATTTTTGTAAAAATTTTAGAAAATGTCAAAAGTTAAAATAGGAACTGTTCAGATGTCTTGTGTCAAAGACAAGCAGGAAAACCTGAACAAGGCCATTGAAAAAATAAAAGAAGCTGCTGCAAAAGGCGCTCAGATTGTTTGTTTGCAGGAGCTTTTCACTTCATTATATTTTTGTGATGTGGAGGATTACGATAATTTTGAGTTGGCAGAACCTATCCCGGGACCGTCCACTGATGCCTTATCACCAGTAGCCAAGGAATTGGGCGTTGTGATTATCGCGTCGTTATTCGAGAAAAGAGCCCAGGGACTTTACCATAATACAACTGCGGTTATTGACGCAGACGGGACTTATCTTGGCAAATACAGAAAAATGCACATACCCGATGATCCTGCTTTTTATGAAAAATTCTATTTTACGCCAGGCGATTTGGGTTATAAAATTTTCAAAACCAAATTTGGGAAAGTAGGCGTGTTGATCTGCTGGGACCAATGGTATCCTGAAGCTTCCAGAATCACCGCATTGATGGGTGCCGACATCATGTTCTATCCAACAGCTATTGGCTGGGCAACGGATCAGGATGAGGAAACCAATCAGGACCAGTACAATGCTTGGCAAACCATCCAGCGTTCACATTCTGTGGCCAATGGCGTTCCGGTTGTTTCGGTGAATAGAGTAGGGTTTGAACAGGATGGCGCCATGAAATTTTGGGGTGGCAGTTTTGTGACCAATGCTCAGGGAAAATTATTATATCTCGGTTCTCATGATAAAGAAGAAGTAGCTGTTACAGAAGTGGACCTTGCCCAAACCGATTATATGAGAAAACATTGGCCATTTTTGAGAGATAGAAGAATAGAAACTTATTCGCCGATTACAAAGAGGTTTATAGATGAGGATTAATTCCTTTACTCATCAAAAAATTAGATAATGAACAACAATAATAATTCTGAATTGCTATCTTCAGCCTTAGACTTACATAATTATACTTTCCCAGCCGAATGGGAAGAGCATGAAGCAACCTGGCTCTCTTGGCCTCATAAGGAAGACTCCTGGCCAGATAGGATTGATTTGATTTACCCTGCTTATGCACAATTCATTGCTGAATTAACGAAAGGTGAATTTGTGTGTATCAATGTCAAAGATCAGGAAATGCAGGCGTTTGCCATGGAGTATATTTCTCAGGCGGGTGCAGATATTTCCAAAGTGGAGTTTTATTTTAATGAGACCAACGATGCCTGGTGCCGGGATCATGGTCCAGCTTTTTTAATCAACAAAAAGGGAGACGAACCACAAAAAATTATTGTGGATTGGGGTTTCAATGCGTGGGGAGGTAAATATCCACCTTTTGAACAGGATGATGTGATCCCAACTAAAATTGCAGAGGAAAAAGGATTGCCGGTTCTCTATCCCGGGATTATTATGGAAGGCGGCTCTGTAGAATTTAACGGTGCAGGAACAGTTTTGACTTCAAAATCTTGTCTGCTTAATAAAAACAGAAATCCGCATCTTTCCCAAGAAGAAGTGGAAGATTTTTTGAAAAAATATTACGGACAAAAGCAGGTTCTTTGGGTAGATGACGGGATTGTGGGCGATGATACAGATGGTCATGTGGATGACACCATCAGGTTCGTTAATGAAAATACAGTTCTTACGGTTATAGAAGATAATCCTGAAGATGACAATTACGAAATCCTTCAGACCAATCTTCGCCAATTAGAAGAAATGACTTTGCTGAATGGTGAAAAACTGAATATCATCAAACTGCCAATGCCGGATGCGGTGTATTGCGAAGGACAGCGTTTACCGGCTTCTTACGCAAACTTCTACATCGCCAATAAGTCTGTCATCGTACCAACTTACAGATGTGATAAAGATCCTGTAGCTTTGGAAATTATTCAAAAATGTTTTCCGGATAGGGAGGTTGTTGGCATAGATTCTACCGATATTATCTGGGGATTGGGAAGTTTCCATTGCCTCAGCCAGCAGGAGCCTTTGGTTTAATTAAAATCAAAGCTCCTCAAAGCTTTCGGATCCAGATATTCCTAAAATGGATAGGTTCACTGGGGTCATTATGAGCTTGCAGCATAATGGGTGAGGCACCGTGTTTTTTGTAATAAGGTTGGCCAACCCATAATGTTTGCCCTTTTAGAGCCACATGGTTTTGCACCAAAACGCCATTCAAAAATACGGTTAAATAAGCTGGTGACGTAAGGTTGCCTGGTTTGTCAAATCGCGGTGCCGTCCAGCTTATATCGTAGCTTTGCCATTCCCCGGGTTTTCTGGATGCATTTACCAGCGGCGGAGTTTGTTTATAAATTGAGGCACTTTGCCCGTTCACATAAGTTTTGTTTTGATAGCTGTCTAGGATTTGCAGTTCGTAGCCATCGCTTTCGTTACCGAGGTAAGCCAAAAAGATACCGCTGTTACCGCGAAATTGCCCTTCGCCGCTGATATTTTCCGGAATCATAAATTCGAGGTGAAGCTGGTAATCTGTAAATTTTTCTTTTGTGATAATGTCACCGGATTTTTTGTTGACGGTCAATATACCATTAGTGATATTCCATTGGGCTTCGGTGTGGTTTTTAGCCATCCAGGCATCCAGGTTTTTACCGTTGAAAAGAATAATAGCATCAGAAGGAGCACCGAAAAAGGCTGGTTTTGCTTCTACAGATTTTGGTACGGGTTTATAAACTTCAGTTTTAGCTGCTTCTTTAAAAACATCGTCTTGTGCGGAAACCGAATAAAAAAACAGAAAAAACAATAGGGATGGAAGCGTTCTCATTATTAAAATTAATATTTTTGTTAAGATGATTGTAAACAAAGATATAACAACTATTAAGAAGACTTTGCCTTTTATATTGGGGACTGCCATTTTTATGCAAATGTTGGATTCTACAATTCTTAATACGTCATTGCCGTCTATTGCCAGGGATTTGCACGAATCACCGCTTAATATGCAAAATGCGATAATCAGTTATGTTTTGACTTTGGCGCTCTTCATGCCGGTAAGTGGTTTTTTGGCGGATAAATTTGGTACAAGGCGGGTTTTCATTGTTTCTCTAGTTTTATTTTCTTTAGGTTCGCTATTCTGTTCGATGTCACAAAACCTTACCGAATTGGTGGTTTCCCGCGTCATACAGGGCGTTGGCGGAAGCTTGATGACGCCGGTAGGCAAGTTGGCTCTCATACGGACTTTTGATAAAAACGAGTTGCTGAAAGCCATGAATTATGCCATTGTACCTGCGCTAATTGGGCCGGTTTTGGGTCCTTTGGTAGGTGGTTACTTGGTAGATTATCTATCTTGGCACTGGATTTTTATCATCAATATTCCCATTGGTTTATTGGGGATTATCCTGAGTATAATGTATATGCCAAATTACAAATCACCGGTTATAGATTTTGATCTCAAAGGTTTTCTGATTTTTGCCATGGCCTCGCTGCTGCTGTCGGTATCTTTGGAATGGCTCGGTAATTCCAAAAATATCACACCCGTGCTTTTGGTGTTCCTTCTTGGTTTTTTGATGTTGTTCTTCTATTACAGACACGCTCAGCGCGATAACAATCCTATTTTTCCTCTTAACCTTCTTCAGGTTCGCACCTTTCGGGTAGGGATTTTAGGAAATCTGGCAACACGACTGGGTATCAGTTCTATCCCGTTGCTTGTGCCATTGATGATTCAGATTTCATACGGGCAATCTGCATTTGTTTCTGGGTGGATTGTGGCTCCAATGGCACTAACGTCTATGTTTGGGAAGTCTGCGGTAATTAGGATTCTCAACCGTTTTGGTTATCGCGAGACGTTGATGGTCAATACTTTTATCATTGGCGTTTTGATATGTTCGCTTGCCATTCCGGGTGCTCACAGTTCTATTTATTGGTATGTGCCCATTCTTTTGCTGCTCGGTTTTTTCAACTCTATTCAGTTTACAAGTATGAATACTATTTCTATTGCCGACCTTCGGAAATACCACACCAGCAGCGGAAATTCTTTGGTAGCTGTTAACCAGCAGTTTGCAATTGGATTTGGGATATCGTTTGGGCTTATCGTTCTCAAGCTCTTTGAAGGCGATGTAAAACTGATTCATAATGAAACTCATAACGCTTACCGATACACTTTTCTGATCATGGGGATTATTACCATATTTTCAGGTTTGGTTTTCCGGAGATTGCATTCCAAAGACGGAGAAAATATGAAATCTGTATAAATTAAAGTAAATGGAGTTTTCAAAACTACTTTCTGCAAATATTCAGGCGTTTATCAATCAAAATATCAGTGCTGATCTCAATCAGTTGTTGCTGAAAAAGTCACCTTTTCCGGATGTTTCCATGTCAGAACTGGTGCAGCAGATCAAAGGGAAAAAAACTGCGGAAAGAAAATTCCCTTTTCTGCTAAAGGACGGGATTGTTTTTCCGCCCAATCTCAACCTGGAACAGGCATCCTCACAAACAACAGCCCAATATAAAGCCCAAAACCTAAAAGGTTATTCTTTCCTTGATTTAACTTGTGGCTTTGGGATTGATGCTTATTTTTTGTCCAAAAATTTTGATGAAGTGACCTTGGTTGAACAAAACCCTGACTTGATTTCGATTGTCGGGCATAACTGGGAAATTCTGCATAGGAACGCTAATTTTATCAATCAAAACCTGGAGGATTTTCTGAAGCATAATCAGCAACAATTTGATTTAATTTACCTTGACCCGGCGCGGCGTGACCAGCATAACAAAAAGAAATTTTTGTTGGAGGATCTGTCTCCCAATCTATTGGAAATCGAAGAGAAATTAAGATCATTATCAGACAAAATTTTGGTCAAATTATCACCGTTGATTGATATTTCCTACCTGCTTCATGAACTCAAAAGTATCACCGAAATCCAAATCATTGCGGTGCGAAACGAGGTTAAGGAATTGCTGATGATTATGGAAAAACAGGAGCAAAATCCAAAGATAAAATGCATCAATTTAGAATCTGATGAGCCGGAATTTATTTTTAATTTTGATGAGGAAAAACTGGCGAAACCGGAATTTTCAGATGTGCTGGATTACCTGTATATTCCGAATAATGCCGTTTTGAAATCGGGAGGTTTTAACAGTATTGCCCGTCATTTTGACCTGAAAAAAATTCATCCCAATAGCCATTTTTATACTTCAGAGAAGGAAATTGAGCATTTCCCGGGAAGGGTTTTGAGAGTCGAAAAAATAGAGGCAAAGTCACTTAAAAAAGCTGAGAAGTATAATATTATATCCAAAAATTACCCTCTGAAGCCAGAGGAAATCAAGAAGAAATATAAACTCAACGATGGCGGAAAGCATTACCTGATTTTCACGCAATCTGTTTCCGGGAAAGTCATTTTACGGTCGTTGGCAGACTGATTATTTCAGAAATTTTTGGATGTAATAATTGCGCTGGGATTCATTAATCCCCAAAATATCGTGAATATAACGATCCATTGATCCATACTTTTCGTTAACTTCTTCAAACGCAACTTCAAGGTATTTACGTTCTACCCAGCTGGTTTTTTCAACCACGGCAATGTCCAGTTTCGGATATATAAAATGAAATGTGTTGGCTAGTTTTAGCCTTTTTTCAATAATGGGCTGTCGGAGATTATTGGATTGCAGGTATTCTTCAAAAATTATTTTATCATCAAATTTAAGTATCTTGAGAATCAAAGCAGTGATAATCCCAGTTCTGTCTTTTCCCGCGGTGCAGTGGTAGAGTATTGGGCTGTCAGCGTTCAGGACTTCTGTAATAATACTTTTTATGATGTGCGGGTTTTCCGAAACATAATCTTTGTAAAATTTTAACATCCTGGCATCCGCATCATTTTCATTAATTTTCCCTTTTAATGCCAGTTTTTTGGCATTGGCCATTTCATCGTTTTTATCTTCGAAGGCGGAGAAATTTTCATAATCAATCTCAGAAGGCAAATGATCCGGTTCTTTGGCAATTTCTTGTTTCGTCCGCAAGTCAATCACTTTTTTAAAACCTAATTGTTCAAACTTATTAAAAGATCCTAACTTTAGATTGTGGAGATTTCCGCTTCTGTAGATCAGGCTGTCGCGTAAAATTTTGCCGTTGGTATTTTTTATTCCACCCAAAAAACGAAAATTATTCACTTTTTTAACAGTGATTTGGTTATGGTTTTTATAGCCGGAAAATTCTGGTTGAGAAAGATGCTGAGTGGTACAAGAAAATACGATAAGTAGAAGAAATGAACAATATCGGATCATAAAAAATGCTTTTTCAAATTTAGTCTTTTTATACCATTTGAAATATAGAGATAAATATTAATGATGTGACAAAATTTCCTTGCAGTTCTTAGGAAAAACAAATATCTTTAAGCAAAATAATAGTTTATGTATTTCATTGGAGTTATCGTATTTTTTGGACTGATCGTCCTTTTCGCATCATTTTTTACAGTCAAGCAAGAGACCGCGGCATTGGTTGAGCGTTTGGGTAAGTTTCATTCCGTCAGGCATGCCGGTTTACAGCTGAAAATTCCTTTTATAGACCAGATCGCCAAACGCATGAATCTCCGTATCCAGCAGCTGGATGTGATGATTGATACCAAAACGCTGGATAATGTTTTTATCAAAATGAAAGTTTCCGTCCAATATCAGGTTATCAGGACTCAGGTGGGCGATGCTTATTACCGTTTGGAGAACCCTCAGGATCAGATTACTTCCTACGTTTTCGATGTAGTAAGGGCAGAAGTTCCAAAGCTGAAGCTGGATGATGTCTTTGTCAAAAAAGACGATATTGCCATTGCTGTAAAAGGCGAGCTTCAGGATGCGATGCAGAGCTATGGTTATGATATTATCAAAGCTTTGGTAACGGATATAGATCCCGATGAGCAGGTAAAACATGCCATGAACAGGATTAACGCCGCTGAGCGTGAGAAAACTGCTGCAGAATACGAATCCGAAGCACAGCGCATAAGGATAGTAGCGGTTGCAAAAGCCGAGGCTGAGTCCAAAAAATTACAAGGGCAAGGTATTGCAGACCAAAGGCGAGAAATCGCAAAGGGTCTGGAGGAATCTGTAAAGATGCTAAACAGTGTGCAGATAGAACCGCATGAGGCCTCTGCCCTTATTGTAGTAACACAGCATTATGATACGTTGCAATCGATTGGTGCTAACAACAGGTCCAACCTGGTATTGCTTCCTAATACGCCAACTGCCGCAAGCAGCATGCTGAATGACCTTGTTGCAGCGATGGCAGTTTCTAGAAAGATCGATGATGGTGAACCGCATAACCCAAGCAGACAAAATCCCGGATTTCTTTAATTAAATTCTAATGAAGTAATGAAAAAGATTTAATGATATATTGTCAGCTTATCAACAGTCTAGCTGTAAGTCTTTTATCTATTTTCTTTTATCTACTTATTACGTTTTTCGAGATCGTTATGTAACTAATAACCGATAGTGCAGACTATTGTATAAAATAATCAGATGGAAAAAATTCTGGAGGTCAGGGATTTGACCAAAAAATTTAAGCAGATCGCCGTTAACCATATCTCTTTTGATGTGGAGAAAGGCAATGTTTACGGCCTTTTGGGGCCAAACGGCAGCGGAAAGTCCACCACATTTGGGATGCTGCTGTCTACTATTAATCCCACTTCGGGATCGTGGAAATGGTTCGGGAAAGAGGGTACCGATACCGATACGCTCAAAAAAATAGGTGCCATTATAGAACAGCCCAATTTTTACCCTTACCTGAGTGCGGAAAAAAACCTGAGAATTGTAGCGGAAATCAAGGGCGTTGCAGAAAGCCGAATTGATGAAGTGCTGGCTGTGGTTAATCTTTTATCCCGTAAGCAAGATGCTTTCAAAACCTATTCTCTTGGGATGAAGCAGCGCCTTGCTATCGCCTCTGCATTGCTTGCCAATCCCGAGGTTTTGATTTTGGATGAGCCTACAAATGGCTTGGATCCGGAAGGGATTATCCAGATCCGCGAGATCATCAGCAGCATTGCAAAATCCGGCACTACCATCATTATTGCCAGCCACCTGTTGGATGAGATCGAGAAAATCTGCTCCCATGTTATTGTATTAAAACACGGCACGGCGATCTATTCCGGCACGGTTGATGGGATGAGCAATACCAAAGGCTTTTTTGAGCTGAAGTCGGATAATCTTTCTGAACTTAAAACAGCATTGGAAGCATTGGGGCTATTTTCTTCGGTTACAGAAAAAAATAACCTGCTGATTGCTCAGATAGCGGAAGATATCTCTGCTACGGATCTCAACAGGATTCTGTTTGAAAAAGGGATTGTGCTTTCTCAGCTTCAGAAAAAACGGGATAGCCTTGAGAGTCAATTTTTGGAACTTGTAAAACAAACTAACGCATGATACGATTATTAAAATTAGAATATCTCAAAAACTTCAATTATAATCCGTTCCGGATATTTGCAGCGCTGTATTTTATAGTTCTTATTTTGCTCTTATTCGTTGGTCTTGTCAATTTTGATTTGGCAGGTCTTAATGTTAACCTGAAGGAGCAGGGCATGTATGATTTTCCTGGCATCTGGAATTTCACAACATACATTGTTGGCCTTCTCAAGATATTTCTGGGTTGTATCATCGTATTTTCTATCTGTCAGGAGTTTAGCAATCGGATGTTTAAACAGAATATTATAGACGGCCTAAGCAGGGAAGAATTTATCATGTCAAAACTGCTTACCATATTGGTTTTTACAGGATTCTCCACTGTTTTGGTATTTGTGATTGCATTGATTTTGGGTAAAAGTTATTCATCCACGCAGGAGGCTGATTTGGTTTTCAAAGAGATTTATTTTATTTTCAATTACTTTTTGAAGTTATTTACATTCTTTACGTTCCTCATGTTTTTATCCATACTTTTCAGGAAATCCATTTTTGTATTTCTTGGATTTTTTATGTTTTGGTTTTTGGAAGGGATTTTATCCGGCGTAGAAAAGTTCATGTTTATCAAAAATATTGATCCCAAAAAACAGGCTTTGGAATCTGCCAATCATATTTATTTATCAGATTATCTGCCACTTGGCAGCATGTCTAACCTTATCCCGAATCCGCTGGTAAGAACCAAGATGGCACAAATGTTTGGGATGCAGTTTAAGTTTCATTACCCTGTAGAAAGCGTGATTGCGTGTATCGTTTGGTCAGCATTTTTCATTGGAGGTAGTTATCTTATTCTAAAGAAAAAGGACTGGTAAAGGTATTTTGAAATGACAGATACAAATTGGTTTGCAAGCTAATTAATAGATCATAATTAAACCATCAGGATAACTGGTGGTTTACTTTTTTATGTCCGATAGATATTTATCTACAAAACAACGCATTGATCGGGGATTTCATAATGTATTTTTAACCGAATTTTAACTTTTAATGTGTTGATATTAACAATAAAACGGATAATTTTGCATTAATGGAATTGAGGTTTATTCTGGTTTGCTCCGTTGTATTTTTATCATCACCATATCTTTTTGCGCAGAAAAGTTATAATGCTCTTGTTTACGAAGGTAACAGAAGTTTTGATGCTAAAGAATACAATTCGGCATCTGCTAAATATCTGGAGGCAATTGCTGAAAAAAAATCAGGCTATACAGCCCACTACAATCTTGGAAATGCCCTCTATAAAAGCAAAAAATACGAAGAAGCTACTGCCGAATATCAGAAAGCCACGCAATATACCAAGAGTAAATACGAGAAAGCGGCCGCGCTGCACAACTTGGGAAATGTAGCCATGCAAACCAATCATCCGGATAAAGCCGCAGATTTTTATAAACAATCGCTAAAGCAGGATCCTTACAACGAGGCGACTAGAAAAAATTTTGAGATTGCCATGCTGAAAGATAAAGAGAAAAAGCAGCAACAAAAGCAACAGAAAGATAAGGGCAAAGGCGAAGGTAAAGATCAAAAGAATAAAGACCAAGACGGCAAAGGCGACCAGAACAAAAATCAACAAAACGGGCAGGGTGACCAGCAAAAAGGAGAAAGCCAAGGGAAACCCAATAATCCTAAAAAGCAGGAAAACAAAATCCCCGAAGAAGCAGAAAAAGCCATCTTGCGCGATATAGAAAACAGGGAGAAAGAAACTGCTAGAAAAATATTAAACAAAAACGCCAATTCGATGCCGCAAAGCAACGAAAAGGATTGGTAAATGATAAAGAAAAATTTATACATATTATCCCTTTTGGCATCTGTGATTTCTTTTGCTCAGGTTAATCTGTATTCAAAAATCAGCAGCAAAGAGGCTCGGGTTAATTCCCCTTTGGTTTTTACCGTAGTGCTGGAAATCATGGGTGAAGACCTCGTACAGGAGAGCCCGCTCCAACTTCCCGATTTCTCAAAATTTAATTTCGATTACGCCTCAGAACAAAATACTTTGATAGACCCGGTAAAGAAAATCAGGATTAATCAAATGATTTGCGAAATTTCGTTGGATCCCAAACAGACTGGGAATATCAAGATAGGTTCTGTTCTTGTAAGAGTAAATGGTAAAATATACAAGACTGAGCCTATAGATATTGTGGTGAAGGATGCAGAGAAGAAACCGCTGGCAAAAACTCACCCTACAAGAAATATGTATCTCAATATGCAGGTGTCGGACCGTGATGTCTACAAGAACGAACCTGTTGTGGCTGTTATCAAAGCTTTTTCCAAAAATCTTTCAGGTTTTAGGCATTTGGAGCCTGCCAGGTTTGAGGCTTCCAAGAATTTTGCTATTAGGTCCGTGGCAGATTTTGATGAATCTATAGAAACTTCGGAGAATGATTTTTCTTCTCAGATTGTAGCAATGTTTGTAATGGTTCCCAAAGTTACCGGTTATGTGGATATGCCAGCTGCGGAGGTTCCTATTGTTAATAATAGCAATACTTTGGTTTCTAATAAGGTCAAAATTAATGTTAAAAAATTGCCTGCAGGAGCACCCAAAAGCTATAAAAATGCAGTGGGCAAATATAGATTAAGCGTAGAATTGCTGGATAAAGGGAAAGAGAATTTCGAAGTTAACAAGGCTTTTAACATTGCTGTAAAACTTGAAGGTCAAGGTAATATGTCTCCTGCAATTTTACCAAAAATAATTCCTTCTCAACAATATGACATTTATCCACCCAAGATTGTTAATAATTCTATCGCAACGCCAGAGGGCATACAAGGCGAGATTGAAGCCCGGTATATTGTCATTCCTAAGAAGCGAGGTGGCGTAAAAGTAGAAACTGAGGATTTCTCCTATTTTGATCCACAAACCGAAAAATATGTTGATCTTGGTTCTGGTTTACTTACGCTTGCAACTGTCAATGCGCAGGATATCGCAAACTCTAGGACTGCTTTGGAAAGAGTTAATGATTATACCAACAATGTTTTGGAGACGGTTAATTCGCCTGTTATCAATACCAATAGTTTGAAGATCGAAAAAAACAAAGGCTTTAACTGGATGGGGATTGTTGGTAATCTTTTGATAGTAGTGGTAATATCTCTCATTTTTATGGTTTTATACAGGCGATACAGCAAAAGCAAAACTGAACATAAGAAAAGTAAAACGTCTCAAAAACCAATTGTCAATATTGCTGAAACCGAAGCGCTGCTTAGGAAAAATAACAAGCCCGATGTTAATGCCTATTACGTTTATCTAGAGAAAATGATTGATAAGTCGGACGCAGATAAGTTTTTCTATGCTTTAGAAGATTTAAAGGCGGAGGCGAATCTCTATTGCCATGATCATTTTTCTTTGGATTTTGAAGAGTTTCTGAGATCCAACCACCTTGATATTTACAATCGCTATGTTGATTTGCAAAGCCTGATTGATATAGAGAAATATGCACCTTTTTCTTCTAAAGAAAAGCAAAAGTATATTTTAGATGAAGTCAGGGAAATCTTTGATGTTCTTTGATAATTTGTCAATAATATTTTATAGTTTTGCGAAATCTTTAAAATACAACTATGGAATTTCTGGAAAACTTCTCGATAAAAGAAACAGTAACAGCATTTATGGTTTTGTTTGCTGTTATTGATATTTTGGGATCGGTTCCGGTAATTGTCTCATTAAGGCAAAAATTTGGGCGTATTGAATCCGAAAAAGCAGCAATAGTAGCTGGTTTATTGATGATCTCTTTTTTGTTTATTGGGGACAAGATTCTTAAGTTAATTGGAGTGGATGTCAATTCATTTGCCATAGCGGGAGCATTTGTGATTTTCATCATCGCAATTGAAATGATTTTGGGCATCGAAATTCATAAAGGAAACAAAACTCAAGCTGCAAGCATTGTTCCTATTGCATTTCCACTTATTGCAGGCGCAGGTACTTTAACTACAACGCTGTCATTAAGGGCGGAATATCATGATATTAATATTATATGTGGCATCATTCTCAATACCATTTTGGTCTACTTGGTACTTCGTCTGGCACCGTGGATAGAGAAAAAAATGGGAGAGGGATCTCTTCAGGTTCTGCAGAAAGTTTTCGGAATTATCTTGTTGGCCATTTCTATTAAATTATTTACAGCTAACTTTGCACAGCTATTTCAAAATTACGTTCACTTTTAATCATAAGTAATGAAGACATTTTATAAAATTTTTCTTATCCTTTTTATTGTTGTAATTGGTATTAATATATATGCAATCGATTGGAATTCAGGTTTTTTTGATGAGGATAATACCAAGTTTATATTTTCTATATCAGCTGGCATATTAGGAATTATTGTGGTTTATATTTTGCACAATTGGAGCAAGTTAGGTGTCAAAAAATAATAAAAAAACCAATCACTATGATTGGTTTTTAAATTTTGTTTCTAAGCTCCCGATAGTAATTTCCACACTTCGCCAGATGTGTCCCATACCAGGAAAAAGCTTCGCCGTCCACAATTATTATTTTTTGATTTTTACAAACTTCCTGGATTTCTTGAATATGTTGTTCTTTAAATGGAAAAGGTTCTGAGGATAAGAGAATCAAATCTGCTTCTTTTAATTCTTCCAACTGAATTTCCGGGTATCTTTTTTTGTTTTTGAAAAGGTTTTCAAACCCGAGTTCCTGTAAAATCCTTGAAATAAAAGTGTCGACACCAACTGTCATATAAGGGTTTTTCCAAATCAGATAAGCTACTTTTAACCTCTGATCAGGCTTAGGGAAATCAAAAGCTTCATGAGTTTTGAGATTGAAAAGCTGAGCTCTATCTTCATTCCCGATGATCTTTCCCAATTGTTTGATGAGATAATAATTATCTTCCAGCGTTTCGATGTTGGTGATGATGACTTTGAAATCTTTCATCAGTTCTTCTACCTGTTCTTTAACGTTTTCCTCTTTATTGGCAATGATGAGGTTAGGTTTCAGGGATTTTATTTTATCGATGTTGATGTTTTTCGTTCCTCCAACAATATCAACGTTCATGACGTAATCTTTTGGATGAATACAGAATTTTGTCCGCCCAACAATCTCATTGGGCGTTAAACCCAAATCAAACAGTGTTTCAGTAATCGAAGGAACTAATGAAATGACTCGCATAAACAAAAAACTCTCTCAAAAATAAACATTTCTGAGAGAGTTACATATTTTAAAAGATTAATTATTAATCTTCTTTTTTAGTTGCTTTTTTGGCAGCTGGTTTTTTAGCAGCCGGCTTTTCAACTTTGGTTTCGTCAGATTTTTCAGCCGCTTTCTTTGCAGGAGTTTTTTTAGCAGCCGGTTTTTTCTCCGCTTTTTCTTCCACTACTTTGGCTTCTTCCACCGTTTCTTCTGCTGCCGCTTCCGGCTTTACAAAGCTTTCCGGTGTAATGTAGCCCGCTTTCTGTAGCAAGTTGTACCACTGCGCCAGTTTTTTGATATCAGACTCGTACACACGCTCCACATCATAGTTTGGAAGTGATTCTGCCATAAAGGCTTTCAGTTCCTCACTTGGGGATTTGTGGCTAATTGTTGGTTTGTAATCGTGTTTTTTGGCAATATTTTCAAAAACTTCAAACAAAGGTACTTCTTTGTCAAAAGTAAACATCGCGATATTATCAAGAAGGCTTACCTGGCTGGAGTTGGAGATACTTGCCTTTTTCTTGCTGGTAATGTCTTCTACAATGAATCCGTTTTTAAGTTGAGAAACCAATTTGAAAAGTCCTGGTTTTCCGGAAATTGAAATGATTTTTTCTAACTGCATTTTTATAATATTTTCTTTAATCGATTTTATAATTATTGGAGGTCAAAAATATACTTTTTGCTTCAGATTCTTATAGTTTGCAACAGATTATTTTGGAAATCTCATTTTGTAATTAACATGCACATCGCCATTGGCAATTTTCTGAAGTTTGCCTTTCACTATTTTTTTCTTAAGATTACTCAGGTGATCGGTAAACAGGATCCCTTCGATATGGTCATACTCGTGCTGGATTACCCTGGCTCGGATGTCAGAAAAATCATCCACATGTTTTACAAAATTTTCATCATAATATTCGATTTTGATGTTGGCTTTCCTTTTCACATCTTCCCTAACCTCAGGGATACTTAGGCAACCTTCGTTAAATTTCCATTCTTCACCAGATTCTTCCAGTATTTTGGCATTGATAAACACTTTTTTGAAGGTTTTAAGTTCCTCGGCAATATCTTCATAATCCTCATCATCAGCTAAAGGGGTCACATCAATCACGAAAAGCCTAATGTCCAGGCCAATTTGCGGCGCTGCAAGGCCAATACCATTGGCGCCATGCATGGTTTCAAACATGTTGTCTATTAACTTTTGTAACTCCGGGTAATCTTGGTCGATGTCGTGGGTATGCTTTCTTAAAACGGAATCTCCGAATGCTCTAATGGGTAAAATCATCTCTTTTGCTCTAAAAAATTTTGCAATAATATGGTTGCACTTACTTTGTCAATCAGCCCTTTTTCCTGGCGTTGTTTCTTGTTTTTACCACTTTGGCTGATAAAAAAAGATGCCATTTTGGAGGTAAAACGCTCATCCAGGCGGTTAACTTTTTTATGGGGAAAATCCCTTTCGAACCCCGCAATAAACTTCTGAATTTCTGTTTCGATTTCAGACATATTACCTTTGAGGTCTGTTGGAAGCCCAATGACAATCTCATCCACCTGATTTTCGGAAAAGTACTGCTTGAGGAAATCCATAAGTTTTGGCGTTTCCACGGTGGTCAGTCCGCTGGCGATAATTTGCAGATCATCTGTAACGGCGATGCCTGTTCTTGCTTTTCCGTAATCGATGGCGAGGATTTGTCCCATAAAGATGCAAATTTACAAAAATTTTTAGCTGTATAAAAATTGGGTTTTTACAGTTTTTATTGGTCAAAATATTATTGTTCAAATCTTCTTTTTTTGTTACAGAAAAAATTATTTTAGATTTTATTGGGGCGCCATTTCCGTCTCCGGTTCCCGCTCTTTTGCTCGGCATAGCCTCTCGCAAAAGGAGCTCCACCTTTGCCGGGGCGCGCTTCGCCAGATCGAAACATTTGTCCTATAATCTCCGTTTTTCAAATGATTGAAGTTTTCCCATATTAACTGATCGAATTTCTAAGGAAGATAAAGTGCTTGCAATCAGTACAGACCGTCTTTGCGTAATTTACAATTAAAAAGATGTTGTAATTTTCATATTTTTGTAGATCAATTAGCATTCATCACTTATCATTTATAAATATAACCGATGTCTTTAAAAATTTCAGGGCTTACCAAAAAATTCGGCGAGCAAGTTGCGCTCAACGATGTCAATATCAATATTGCCAAAAACGAAATCATCGGCCTTCTTGGTCCCAACGGTGCGGGGAAATCTACATTGATGAAATCCATCACAGGCGTTCTGAAGATTGATGAAGGCGAGATTCTACTCGATGGAAAAAACATCTCCCAAAATGACATCGCATCAAAGAAAAAAATTGGTTTTCTCCCAGAGAATAATCCTTTGTACAATGAGATGTATGTGAAAGAATACCTTCAGTTTGTTGCCAATCTTCACAACATCAAGAAAGATAGGATAGAGCAGGTTATCGATTTGGTAGGCATTACACCGGAAAAATCGAAGAAAATAGGTCAGCTTTCCAAAGGGTATAAGCAAAGAATAGGATTGGCGCAGGCCATTCTCCACGAGCCGGATCTTTTGATTCTGGATGAGCCAACCAACGGTTTGGACCCCAATCAAATCGTAGAAATCCGAAATGTCATCAAAGAAATTGGGAAAGCCAAAACGGTGATTCTTTCCACGCATATTATGCAGGAAGTGGAAGCGCTTTGTTCGCGCGTTATTCTGATTCATCAGGGCAACATCATTCAGGATTCGCCAATCTCGGAGTTTAAAGGGAAATTCGCAAGTCTGGAAGAAGCGTTCCAAAGTTATACGGTTTAGTTATAAATGATGAATGATAATTGATTAACAATTGTTTCAGGAATTCATCAATATAAGAACGCAAAAAGAGAGTTTTTAACTAAGCAAAGTCTCTTTGCGACTTTAAAATATTCTCAATAATTAATAAAAATATCTACGCTTTTTGCGTTAAAAATATTACCACTTGCAATTCGCCCAAATTATCCTTCCGCTTAATCTCAAAGGTACTTTTACTTATAAAGTTCCTGCTGATTTTATGGATCAGATCCAAGTCGGGATGCGGGTTTTGATTCCGTTTGGCGGTAAAAAGATTTATACCGGGATTGTTGCGGAATTATTTGATGAATTTGAAGATACCTTTGTCCCAAAAGAAATCATCAATTTGCTGGACAATCAACCGATTGTTCCCCAACAGCAATTGGATTTTTGGAACTGGCTGAGTTCTTATTACCTCTGTAATTTGGGCGAAATTTACCGTTTGGCGTTTCCATCTTCGCTTAAACTGGAAAGCGAAACTTACATCAGGCTCTTGTCCGAAAGAACCATCGATTGGCAAAATCTGGATGCCAACGAAACTTACCTTCTGCAGGCTTTGGAAGTTCGGCAAATGCTCAATATACAGGAGATTGAAGCTTTTATCCCAAAACGGGAAATCATCAAAACCATCAATGCGCTGATTGATGAGCGCTACATTTCCGTTGACGAGAAAATTACGGAAAAGTATAAAGCCAAAGAAATTGCCTACCTCAGAATTAATGATGAAGCTTTGGTTTCTGAGAATCTGGCGATGATTCTTTTAAAACTGGATAAAGCCAAAAAACAAAAAGATCTTTTCCTGAATATCTTATCAAAGCAAATTGATAATCCTCAGGAACCGATAAGGAAATCTCTGGTTTTTGACGAAGGTAATTTTGCCAATCAACAGCTGAAATCTTTGATAGAAAAAGGCTGGGTGACAGAATACCTTCTCGAGAAAGACCGCCTCGACTCATACGAAGGTGAAATCGAAGAAATCGAAGAACTGACAGACGCTCAGCAGAAAGCCATCTCAGAAATTAATCAGGCTTTCTCAGAAGAAAAAAATGTCCTCTTGCACGGCGTAACGTCATCCGGGAAAACACACATTTATCTCGAGAAGATCGAAGATTGCATCAATGCCGGGCAAAATGTGCTGCTGCTGCTTCCTGAGATTGCGCTGACCAAGCAAATTACCATCCGGCTGGAAAAAAAATACGGCAAAAAACTTGGTTTTTATCATAACAAACTCACCGATTTTGAAAGGGTAGAAGTCTGGAAAAAAATTAAAAATAACGAACTCCAAATCCTTATAGGAACGCGCAATTCCCTGTTTTTACCTTATCAGGATTTAGGATTGGTCATTGTAGATGAGGAACACGATTCGGCGTACCGGCAGAGAGATCAGCATTTCTTTTTTAATGGGAAAGATGCGGCGATGATGTTGGCAGATTTTTACCAATCACGCCTGATTCTTGGCTCTGCAACGCCATCTTTGGAAAGTTATGAGTTGGCGATGAAAGATCGTTTGCGGTATGTGGTGATTAATGAGCGTTTTGGGAAAGTGGATTTGCCGAGATTTGAATTAATTGACATTCGGGAAGCGCAGAATCAGAAAAAGATTATTGGGAATTTCAGCCAAAAAATGATTGATGAAATCGGGCTTCAACTCGCGGAGAAAAAGCAAAGCATTATCTTGCACAACCGCCGTGGCTACGCCAATGTTATCGAATGCGAAACCTGCGGCTACGTTACCTATTGCAGCAATTGCGATGTGGTGATGACGTATCATAAATCTTCCAACGAGCTCAAATGCCATTATTGTGGACATCACGCAGCGAAACCTATATTTTGCCCAAGCTGCCACAGCGAAAACCTTAATACAAAAGGAGTTGGTGTAGAGCAGATTGAAGAAGAAGCAAAAAATATTTTTCCAGATGCCGAAGTGGACAGGATGGATGTGGATGCGATGCGCAAGAAATTTGCCTACGAGAAACTCTACGAAAAACTCGAAAATGGCGAAACCGATATTCTGGTAGGGACACAGATGATTTCCAAAGGTTTGGATTTTGAAAATATAGAGCTGGTGGCCATTCCAAAAGCAGATTCTTTGATTCACGTTCAGGATTTTCGGGCAGAAGAACGGGCTTATCAGCTGATTACGCAGGTTGCCGGGAGGGCAGGGCGCGTTTCCGGAAATGGGAAAATCCTTATCCAGACCTATAATCCGTCGCATTCGGTTTTTGAACTAATTAAAAATCAGAATGTTAAAGAGATTTATCAATACTTTCTGGATGAGCGAAAAAAATTCCTCTATCCGCCTTTTGTGAAATTGATAATGATTGAGTTGAAACACAGAAAAGAAGATAAATTAGGCAGAGCTTCACAATTTTTAGGCTCGATTCTCAGAAAATATATTCCCGAAGAGTGCATCCTAGGGCCAGAAAAATCCCCGATTGCAAGACTTAATAACCTTTATCAATACCAGATTCTCCTCAAATTCCCAAAAAATAAAAACTACAGGATTTACAAAGAACTACTCTTGAAATCTTTTGACGAGTTTGATGAAATATCAGCCTATAAATCAATCAAAATCGATACGTTTGTTGATTTTTAACAGTATTTAACAAACTTTCAGCTTTTTTATCACGATTAACGCCTGTCTCTAAGGCAATATTCTCTAAATTTACTTCGTTTTGAGAACAATGCTATTGTCTCAACATTCTTTTTTAAAAATAATTTAATAAAAAATGTAATTCTTTAAGAATGAATAAATTCAGAAATTATTTTTCTATCCTAACCTTTGGTATTTCAACACTTTTTTTTGCTCAGGGAAGCGTCGCGGTACCTACACTTCCTCAGGTTGCTGACCATCAGAACCTTGTAAAAGACATCACGGCGGAAAAGGCTTTATTGTCGCCAAAAGATCAGATAGAGTTTAACATTAATAAAATGTTTACCGATCCAGTTCTGAGAAATGCCAATTGGGGCTTTGTGGTTTATGACCCAAAATCAGAAAAAGTGGTGACGGCATATAACGAAACTGCTCCTCTGATACCGGCTTCTACCACAAAATTATTAACAACCGAGACGGCTTTTGCATTGCTTGGAACACATTATAGATGGAATACCCAACTGGAATATTCCGGGAATATTGATGCGGAAGGAGTCTTGACAGGCAATCTCTATATCGTAGGCAGTGGCGATCCTTCTTTGGGCGGAAGCCGAGGCGGTGCTTCTAGTTATGGACAAATTGTAACGCAATATCTGGACGCCATTAGGGAGAAGGGCATTAAAAAAGTAACTGGTAATATTGTGATCCAAACGGCTGTTTTCAAAGAAAATAAAACCGAATTGCCACAAAATATTGTCTGGCTGGAGCAGAAAAATTACTTTTTGCCAGCCGGTACAACAAAGGAAATCGATCCACGAAACGAGAAGGTATTGATCGGCCAGTCCAACAATCCTTTTAATCAACAAAAAAGATATTTTTACTTTTCACCTTATGCCAACAAACTGGTTTATGCAGATAAATTTGAAGGCAGTTGGGTAACGACTAAAGTGGCAGAACCACCAGCTTTTTTAGCTAATAAACTTAGGGAAAGTCTTGTAAGGAATAAAATTATTGTTCTTGGAAAAGTAACCCCAAAAATTGTTGATAGAGATCCTGAACCAAGAGAGGTTTTGACAGTTTATAAATCTCCAACTTTGGCTGAAATTGTCAATTATACCAACCAAAGGAGTGATAATGGCTATGCCGAAGCATTATTGAAGTCCAACGGCTTTCAGAAGTTGGGAGACCAGACGGTAGAATCTGGAAGGGAAGTGGTAAGAGACCACCTCAAATCCATTAATTTTGATATGACCGGACTGAATTATATGGATGGCAGCGGTCTTTCAAAGTCACATACGGTAACCCCGATTTCGCAAGTTAAATTTTTGGCCGCAATGATGAAGTCCCCTTATTACAAAGAATATTTTGAATCTTTGCCAATCGCAGGACAATCCGGAACTCTTAAACACATGTTTATGGTAAATTCCAACGGGCAGATTTTTGCTAAAACAGGAACTTTGAACGGTGTAAAATGCTTGGCCGGATATATCAAAACCAGAAGCAACAAAACGTTGGTTTTTTCTTTGCTGATCAACCGGTTCTCCGGTTCTGTAGGCCAAGTAAAAGAACGTATGGAACAGCTATTGGATCCGACACTTGATTTATAAATTTTTAGAGTAACGCTACCGAAATATTCCTTGAAGATGTATTTTATAGTGTAAAAAAAAAATTATGGACGTTTGAAATATTTTATGTTTCTTTTATGCTTATTAGTTCAAATATTGAGTGATCCCAACATTAAAATCATAAAAGAATAAAAGTTAAAACATCACAAAAAAGCGCTTAATTAAAGCGCTTTTTTTACTTTTGTTTAAATCGAAAATCAATAAAAATGATCTCACAAAAATTTCTGGATAACATTACAAACGAACTCACTAATATAGAAAATGAAGGCCTTTACAAAAAAGAAAGGATTATCACATCGCAACAGAGTGCAGAGATAGAAGTGGGCGGAAAGAAGCTGCTGAATTTCTGTGCCAACAATTATTTGGGATTGTCCAATAATCCCGAAGTGATGCAAGCATCTCAGGATGCTATTGCTTCTCATGGTTATGGGATGTCATCGGTTCGTTTTATCTGTGGAACTCAGGATATTCATAAAAACCTGGAGGAAAAGATTTCCAAATTTTTAGGAATGGAGGATACAATCCTTTATGCCGCTTGTTTTGATGCTAATGGTGGCGTTTTTGAGCCATTGTTTTCGGAAGAGGATGCTATTATTTCTGACGAGCTTAATCATGCTTCCATTATTGATGGTGTAAGATTGTGTAAATCGGCAAGATACCGTTACAAGAATAATAATATGGAGGACTTGGAAGCACAGTTAATAGCGGCTTCTGAGAAAAATCACAGATTCAAAATCATCGTAACAGATGGTGTTTTCTCTATGGATGGTATTGTTGCAGACCTCAAAGGTGTTTGTGATTTGGCTGATAAATATGATGCTTTAGTCATGGTAGATGACTCACACGCCACGGGATTTATTGGTAAAAATGGCCGCGGAACGCACGAAGCGAATGATGTTATCGGAAGAGTAGATATCATCACTTCAACATTAGGGAAAGCTTTGGGCGGTGCTTTAGGTGGATTTACTTCGGGAAAGAAAGAAATCATAGATATGCTGAGACAACGTTCAAGACCTTATCTATTCTCAAATTCTTTAGCTCCGGGTATTGTGGGCGCAGCTTCCAAAGTTTTGGATATGATTTCTACTGACACATCTTTGAGAGATAAAGTGATGGAAAATTCAGACTATTTCAGAAAAGAGATGAAAGCCAAAGGTTTTGACATCCCGGATGGTGATGCAGCGATTGTCCCGGTAATGCTTTACGATGCTAAATTGGCACAGGAAATGGCAGAAAAACTGTTGTCAGAAGGGATTTATGTCATCGGTTTCTTTTATCCTGTTGTTCCAAAAGGTAAAGCGAGAATCCGCGTTCAGTTGTCTGCGGCACATACAAGAGAACATTTAGACAAAGCGATTAACGCTTTTGAAAAAGTAGGGAAAGAATTGGGAATTATCTAAAAGTACAAAAGCTTACAAAACGTGATTTGTAAGCTTTTTCTTGGCCATAAAAAAACCAGCAAATCAATGATTGGCTGGTTTTTATATTCTTGAGCAGGCTCAGGATTATTTCTTAGCGTAAGACTTATCCTTGATTCTTGCTTTTTTACCTCTAAGATCACGGAAGTAGTAGATTCTTGCTCTTCTAACTTTACCTTGTCTGTTAACTTCAATTTTCTGAAGCGCAGGCATGTTAAGCGGGAAAACTCTCTCTACACCCACATCACCACTCATTTTTCTGATGGTAAATGTTTTTGTAAGACCAGTTCCTCTCAATTGGATCACAGTTCCTTTGAAAAACTGAGTTCTGGTTTTGTTACCTTCTTTAATTTCTGTGTACACAGTGATGGTGTCACCGGCTTTGAATTCTGGGAATTCTTTTTTTGTAATGTACTTATCCTGTACATATTTTACTAAATCCATTTTTCGTAATAAAAAATTTGTTTTGCCAAGCTAAGCAACATTCACGTCCTTCGTCAGAGGTTGGTTAACAGGTTGCAAAAATAAAAATAATTTTTGTAATAGCAATAGAATCTGATAATTAAATTTAATTTTTCTATTGGATATTTTTAGTATAGATAAAAAAATCCGCTTTGTAATGTTTACAAAGCGGATTATGTATTTTTAATAATCAACTTATTTTGTTGGTGTTGGTGTCGCTGGTGCAGTGCTGTTAACAGGAGTTTTTGCAGGAGCTTCTGTTTTAGCAGGAGCAGCATTGGTAGGTATAACTTGGGAAGGTTTACCGGTAAGGATAACGCTCAAAAGGATCAAAACCACAATTGTAGTTCCTAATGTCCAAGTTGCTTTCTCCATAAAATCATTGGTTCTCTGAACACCAAATGTAGCAGAAGATGTTCCGCCAAATGTTCCGGAAAGGCCGCCTCCTTTTGGGTTTTGCGCCATAATGATGATAACTAATAAAATGCTGGCAATTATAATAAGGATCATAAACAGCGTAAATATTGTGCTCATAGTATCGTCTTAGTAATAAATTTTGAAGCGCAAATATATGGATTATAATTAATTAATGGAAACATATTTTTTACAATTTTTGGTACCCCGTATTTTCAGCATTACATCAATATTCTTTAACTTCGCCATGTTTATAATATAAACAATGAAAATTTTCTTTTAAAATGAATTTAAAACAACTTCTTGTTGCAACTGCAGCACCTCTTATGATGAATGCACAGCAGGTGATGACGCCGGAAATTATGTGGACAATGAACCGCCTTGGTGTTCAGTCCGTTTCGCCGGATCATACTTCTTTGATTTACAAAATCAGCAAAACAGATCTTAAAACCGAAAAGTCAAAATCAGAAAGTTATTGGCTTAACACTTCCGGGGTTTCTTCAAAAATAGATTTGGGTAAGAAAAGCCTTATCCAGTGGAACAAAAACGGTATCTACGCGCTGGAAAACAATAAAATTTTCCTGTCGAAGGATTCAGGTAAAACCTGGTCAGAATTCTTTGAGATAGGAGAAGTTGACAATATTGTTATTTCTCCTGATGGTAAAAAAATAGCTTTCAGCAAGGCTGTTCATATAGAAAATGTGATGGGAAAAGACAAGTACAAAGATCTTCCCAAAACAACCGCTCAGATTTATACAGATCTCAACCACCGCCATTGGGATGCCTGGAACGAAGGTTCCTACAACCATATTTTTACAGTGAATGTTGCTGATTCTGTTGATAAAGCCAAAGATCTGCTGGAGGGCAAAGCGTTTGATTCGCCGCAGAAACCTTTTGGAGGTGCCGAGGATTTTGTATGGAGTCCGGATTCTGAGGAATTATTGTATGTGACCAAAGCCAAATCTGGTTCCGAGTATGCACAAAGTACCAACACGGATATATTTGCCTATAATCTGGCATCAGGTAAAACTGCCAATATTACAGAGGGGATGAAGGGGTATGATGTCAATCCAAAATTCAGCAATGATGGGCAATTCCTACTTTGGAATTCGATGGAAAGGGAAGGTTACGAAGCGGATAAAAATGATATTGTCATTATGGATTGGAAGTCCAAAACGAAAACCAACCTTACCAAAGCTTGGGACGAGAGTGTAAGCGGTGATGTGCAATGGGCATCGGATTCTAAGTTAATTTATTTTACATCAGCCTTCCGAGGCACCAAACAGTTGTTTTCCGTAGATGTGAAAACCAAATCGGTAAAGCAAATTACCAAAGGCGAATTTGATATTAATGACATCATCCTAGAAAATAAAGGTCAACTTTGGGTTACAAAAACGGATATCAACCACAGTGCCGATATCTATGATGTTAACCTGAAAAACGGTTCTCTCAAGCAGATTACAGATATTAACAAAGATCTTTATGCCCAACTGACGCCTGGAAAATCCGAGCTAAAAATGGTTAAAACGTCTGATGGTAAAGAGATGGGTGTTTGGTTCCATTATCCACCTAACTTTGATCCGAATAAAAAATATCCGACTTTGGTTTATTGCCAGGGTGGCCCACAATCTGCATTAACGCAGTTTTTCTCCACCAGATGGAATTTTGCCCTCATGGCTGCCAACGGTTACATTGTAGTAGCGCCAAACCGAAGAGGAATGCCGGGCTGGGGTGTGAAATGGAATGAAGAAATCAGTGGCGATTGGGGCGGACAACCCATCCGCGATTATTTGGCAGCTACGGATTATGCAAAATCTTTACCTTATGTAGATGGCAAAAGGTTAGCGGCTGTTGGAGCAAGCTATGGCGGTTATTCGGTATATATGCTGGCTGGTGTTCACGAGAACCGTTTCAAGACTTTTATTGCGCATGATGGATTATTTGATATGAAATCTTGGTATGGTACCACCGAGGAACTTTGGTTTGCCAATTGGGATTTGGGTGGTAATTATTGGCAAAAGCCAACCCCAAAATCTTATACCGACTTTAACCCAAGTAATTTTGTAGACCGTTGGAACAAACCGATTATGGTTATACAGGGCGGGATCGATTTCCGGGTGCCTTATGAGCAGGGGCAAGAAGCTTTTCAGGCTGCCAAGCTGAAAGGTCTTAAAACGAAATTTCTTTATTTCCCCAACGAAAACCACTGGGTACTACATCCGCAAAATGGTTTGGTGTGGCAAAGGGAATTTTTTGAATGGCTGAAGGAAACTCTGTAGGCATTTCAATTTTAAATTTGATAACATTATCCGTAGAAAATCTTTACACGAGTTTTCTGCGGATTTTTTTTGCGTTAATTTTTAGAAAATGTGATGGGGATAATTTTATTAAATTGATCTTTGTGATGAGTTTTAAAGTTTTTGCCGTTTAGGGTACCTTTGCAATCTTTGCGAAAGCTTTTACATCAATTAAAAACAGAATGAAGCATATAAAACATCTTTACCTTTTAGCCTTTATTTTATTAATCCAGATTTCCTGTGCGGTACATCAGGCCGATTATGGTAAAAAAGCCATCGGTTTTGAGAAGGTTCCGCCTATTAAAGACAGTATTATACATACGTTTTACCTTTTGGGCGATGCGGGAAATCTGGATCAGGATGAAGCTTTTCATAACGTGGCAATTCTGAAAGATTCATTGTCGAAAGCTCCTGAAAATAGTACATTGATATTTCTCGGAGATAACATCTATCCTGCCGGAATGCCAAAAAAAGATGATGATAACCGAAGTCTGGCGGAAAAAAAGATGGATAATCAAATATCGCTCGCCAAAGATTTTAAAGGGAACACCATTTTCATTCCCGGCAACCATGATTGGTATAACAACGGGATCAAAGGGCTGAAACGTGAAGAAGATTATGTGACAGAAAAACTAGGAGATAAAAATGCCTTCTCTCCCAGAAATGGATGCCCAATAGAAACCAGGAAAATCAATAAAAAGCTAAGCCTTATTTTAGTAGATACAGAATGGGTTTTGGCTAATTGGAGTAAAAATCCCGGTATTAATGAAAAATGCGACATCAAAACAAGGGAGGATTTTTACACCGAGTTTGAAGATCAATTGAACAAAAATCAAAACAAAACGATAATTGTGGCGACACATCATCCGCTGGTAACTCACGGTTCGCATGGTGGTTATTATTCCTGGAGAAAACAGCTTTTTCCGTTGGAACATCATTTTCCGTTGCCTGTTTTGGGATCGGTGCTTAATCTTTTGCGTGCAACGGGCGGCGTTACACATCAGGATATCAGCAATCAGAATTATAAAAACATGGCAGACCGGCTGAGAACATTAATCAGCGGTAGAAAAAATGTGATTGTTGTTTCCGGACACGATCATAATGTGCAGTATATTCAGCAAGGGGATTTTCGGCAAATTATTAGTGGTGCAGGTTCCAAAACCGAAGCTGCAAAAGCCGTGGGGAAAAATGATTTCTCTTATGGGGAAAATGCCTATGCCACACTCAGAATTACCGAATCTGGCAACGCAGAAGTCAATTTTTACAGCCTAAATGCGCCAAAATCAAAGTTATTGTACAGAAAAACAGTTTTGGGGAAAGAAACAAAACTCAATAATGATTATCCTAAACATTTTGCGGCAACTACAACAGCTTCTGTTTATGATTCTACGATGACCAAAAAAAGTGGTTTTTACAAATTGCTTTGGGGCGAGCATTATCGGGATTATTATTCCAGAGAAATCAGAGTCAAAAATCTGGAATTGGATACACTCTACGGCGGTGTAAAACCAGACAGGGCAGGCGGCGGCCATCAGACCAAATCTCTGCGGTTGGAAACTAAAAACGGTAACGAATATGTGATGCGTGCCCTCAAAAAAAGTGGTGTAAGGTTTTTACAGTCTGTGGCGTTTAAAAACCAATATGTGGTGGATGATTTTGAAGGAAGTTATGCCGACAAATTTCTGCTGGATTTTTACACAACGTCGCATCCTTATACGCCGCTGGTCATTGGTAATATGGCTGACAATCTGGGAATCCGCCATACCACACCACAACTGTTTTACATTCCCAAACAAAATACTCTGAAAAATTATAATGAGAATTTTGGTAACGAATTGTATTACCTGGAAGACCGCCCAATGGAAACCGAGGAAAATCCTAACAAAGTTATCGGAACAGACGAAGTCATTTTAAATCTTGCCAAAGACGAAAAATATAAAATGGATGAAAAAGCGTGGATTAAAGTACGTTTGTTCGATATGCTGATTGGTGACTGGGATAGGCATCAGGATCAATGGAAGTTTGTGGCGCAAAAGAAGGACGGTAATGTGGTTTACACGCCAATCCCAAAGGATCGAGATCAGGCATTTGCAAAATATGATGGTTTGATTACCAGTATTCTGATGGATTTTCCCGAACTAAAACACATGCAGACTTTTGATAACCGAATCAAAAACCTGAAGTGGTTTAACAGGGAACCGTATCCCTTGGATCTTATTTTTGCCAAAAATACTGTGGAAAATGACTGGCAGGAAACTGCAAAGTATATGCAGGAGCATCTTTCCGAAGCGGATATTAGGCAGGCCTTCAAAAATTTGCCTGTGGAGGTTCAGGATCAGGTTTCGGAAAGTCTGATTCAGAAATTATTAATCAGAAAAGCGGATCTTCCAAAATATGCTTCCTCTTATTTTAAACTGTTGCAGCAGAAAGTTATTCTTACAGGTACCAATAAAAAAGACCGTTTTGTTATTACAAGATTGCCTAATAATACTACCGAAATCAAGGTTTACCGAATGAAAAAAACGGGTGAAGAGCTAGAATCTTCCAAACTATATTCGGGGAAAATTACCAAAGAAATCTTAATCTATGGCTTGGATGATGATGATATTTTTGAAGTGCTGGGTACCGAAAAATCAAGTATCAAAGTCAAGCTTTTGGGTGGCTTGGATCAAGATCAATATGTGGTTTCTAATCCTCATAAAATCAAAATCTATGATTACAAAAGCAAGAAGAATAATTATGATGCTGCCCAAAATGTGAGAAAGATATTGACGGACAATTATGATATCAATCAATATAATTATAACAATGCCAAGTATAATGTGTTTACCACTTTTCTGGATTTCGGTTTTAATCCGGATGATGAGGTCGCCATTGGAGGGAATGGGGTTTATACGGTGAACAATTATGTAACTGGCAAATTTTCCCAGAAACACCATGTCAAAGCCAATTATTTCACAGGGACAGAAGGCTACGAGCTGGCGTATCAGCTAGAGTTGCCAACATTGCGAGGGGAGTGGTTTTATGGTCTCGATACACACATAACCAGCTCGCATTATATCCGTAATTTTTTTGGTGTTGGTAACGAGACTGTTAATCCAAAAGATGATTACGGTGATCATTTTAATAATGTTCGAGCCCGGGAATTTGCATTTTCGCCTTCTGTAAACTGGAGCAGAAATGCCGCAAACTTCACTGCAAAGATCAATTATGAAATTCTTCAGGTGGAGAAAACGGCCAACCGGTATGTCTCTCTACCGGGAATTGTTGATGAGGATGTATTTCACGCCAAGCAATTTGGTGGTGCGGAGCTTTCTTTCAATTACGAAAATTATGATAACCGAGCGAATCCAAAACAGGGAATGAAATTCGATGTTAAAACCTTATGGAGTACCAATTTGAAGGAATTTGACCGCCAGTACGGCTACATTCAGGCAGGTTTAGGATTTTTGCATTACCTGACAAATAATCAAAAACTGGTATGGTCATCCTATGCTAATGCCAAATGGCTTTTGTGCAACGGCTACGAGTTCTATCAAATGGCGACATTGGGTGGCAACAGAGATCTCCGAGGCTTCCGGTTTAACAGGTTTTACGGTAAAAATGCTTTTTATCAGACTTCTGACCTGCGCTATGAAGTCGGTAAAATAAGGAATTCGATTTTGCCTTTGAGCTATGGCTTTTTCGGTGGATTTGATCTTGGCCGTGTCTGGAATCCTAACGAATACTCCAAAAAATGGCATAATTCTTATGGCGGCGGATTTTGGTTAAATGCCGTGGATGCTATTTCTGCTAATTTGTCGTACTTCCGTTCTGCAGATGGCGGCCGTGTGGTTGTGGGAATTGGCGGTACTTTTTAAAATATTTTTCGTCCGATTTATCAAGCTTATTTCAACTTCAATTGATAAAGGTTTCCGTTGTGGGATTTGTCGCCTTCATCGGTCATCAGGATCGTTTTTTCATCTTTGAAACAAAGACCTTCTTTCTGTGTGTGATGATTCAGTTCAATTTTTTCGATATTTCCCGAGAAGAAATTGTTGCCTTTCCATTTGGTGAAAATCCAGACTTTGTCGGAGCTTAGAATGGCCACTTTATCCTTATTCGGGCTGATGTCTGCGCTTGTCACCGCACAATGGTTGAATTGCTCACAAGTCACAAAACTTCCAATTTTATTGGCAGGCAATTTTTGGGTTGGATTATTGTCAACTTCATAAAGAACCGTTGTTCCGTCGAATTTAGAACTTCTGTTTTTCGTAAAAAGGTAAAACTTATTGTTATGGATAAAGAATGATTCTACATCAAAAATGCGGTCTTTCTTTTTTGGGGGGAATTCGGTTTGTTCCGGATAATAGAATTGAACGATGGATTTTGCTTTGGCTTGGTCTTTGTCAAGATCAGCAGCGTCGATTTTATAAATGGCCAGGTTTTGCCTGTCATTGTCGTTGTTTCCAAAATCCCCGATATAGATATTGCCTTCGTCATCAGAAGTTAGATCTTCCCAATCATTATTTTCGACGTTGGTTATCGTTACTTTTTTTTGCATTTTCCCTTGCTCATCAAATCCAAATAGCACGTTGTGGTTATGATTATCTTCGATGGTCCATATGAGCGGCGATGCTTTAGAAATCTCGCAGGCAGAGGCTTCCTTAAGTTGCTTAGGAAGTTTAGTGATGACAGAAAAGTTTTCCTGAGTTTGCGAGCAGGACATTGTAATAGAAAATAATGCTAAAATGGAAAGTGCTTTCATCTTTTTTATTGATTTTTCTGAAGGTCAGGTGCAAAACCTATTTTATCTACATGTATTTGCTCAGATGAAAGTAATGAAATACCAGGATATAAAAAAATGCACAATTGTAAAAATCGTGCATTTTTTTTGTTAAAACTCAATCTTAAAGGATCAGCATGGCATCTCCGTAAGAGTAGAATTTATATTTTTCTTTAATCGCTTCATCGTATGCCCTCATGATAAAATCTTTATTGGCAAACGCTGCAATCATCATGATTAATGTAGATTTTGGCGTGTGGAAGTTGGTAATCATCGCATTGGCAACCCCGAAATCGTGTGGCGGATAGATAAATTTGTTGGTCCAACCACGGTAAGCCGATATTTTTTTGTTAGAAGAGACAGACGTTTCCAGCGCTCTCATTGTAGTGGTCCCTACGGCGCAAACGCGGCGGCCTTCTTCCACAGCTTTGTTAATGATGGCTGCATTTTTCTCATCAATAATGGCTTCTTCGGATTCCATTTTGTGCTTGGAAAGATCTTCAACTTCGATAGGGTTAAAAGTTCCCAAACCAATGTGGAGCGTAATCTCAGCAAAATCGATCCCTTTAATTTCCATCTTTTTCAAAAGATGTTTGGAGAAATGCAGACCTGCTGTAGGTGCTGCAACAGCTCCTTCCACTTTGGCGTAGATTGTCTGGTAACGTTCAGCATCTTCTGGCTCTACCTCTCTCTTGATGTATTTAGGAAGCGGTGTTTCTCCCAGTTCTGTCAGTTTTGCACGAAACTCTTCATAAGAACCATCAAAAAGGAATCTAAGTGTTCTTCCTCGGGAAGTGGTGTTGTCAATTACTTCTGCAACAAGGGATTCGTCCTCGGTAAAGAATAATTTGTTACCAATTCTGATTTTTCTTGCAGGATCTACCAATACGTCCCAAACGCGTGTTTCCGCATCCAGTTCTCTCAATAGGAATACTTCTATTTTAGCACCGGTCTTTTCTTTGTTACCGAATAATCTTGCAGGGAAAACTTTGGTATTGTTGAAGATGAAAAGGTCTTTTTCATCAAAATAATCAATTACATCTTTGAAAAGACGGTGCTCGATCGTTTCAGTTTTTCTGTTAAGGACCATCAGTCTAGCTTCATCGCGGTTTTCTGAAGGATGCTCGGCTAATAATTCTGCCGGCAAATCAAAATTGAAATCAGATGTTTTCATAAAATTTACGGATTTTATTTTTTAAGGACAGGCAATGCCTGAGGTTAAATTTTTTCGAACTGCAAAGATACGAGATCAGAGAGCCTTTGTCAAGTAATAGTATAATTTAATTTTCACTTAAATAATTAAGAGGATTATTGAAATTTTGTGAATTTTATTTTAAAGCCTTTTATTTTTCCTTCAAAATCTAAAAACGTTAAGCAAAAAAGGCGGTTTAATAATAGATGAAAAAATTTAAATCAGCAATTTCACCACATTCTACAAAGTAGTGAGGTTATTTTGCTGTGAAAGTATATGACATATTTGCCCAAAAAACTTCATCATTTGCACTCTTCATTTCGGATGAATTTTGGAAGGTATTAATTCCAAAGACATCCTGATATTTTGTAATTCCCATTTTGGTAAATCTGCTAAAGGACGAACCAGATTCGCCTAAATTCTTTTTTATGTAGTAAAAGGATTTAAAAAAATCAAATTGTCTATTTTTCTTATTCAATATGCCAACGAAATTTTTAGTGCCAGATATGTAGATTGAGTCATTTGCAAGGTCTATTGAATACTCAATAATATTTTTCCCTAAATTGAAATGGATAGTTTTATTCTTAATATCAACATCTATTTGCTGATATTCTGGCGTGGAATATGAATCCCAATTTTTTTTAATAAACTCCTCTTTCGGATTCTCTTTCATTCCTAAAGGACCTTTGTACAGCACAATCTCACTTACTTTGTAGGAATTGCTGTAAACAAAATTATAAGATGTCTTTTCTGAAGGCGCTATCACTTCTGCATCTTCATTGTTTCTACCACATGATGTAACAGCTAAAGTGATAAGTATCAAACTTATTGTTTTTAATATTTTCATTTTATTCTAATTGATATTAATTTTTTTTTCAAATCTGTAAAAATCTACAATATTTTTTTATAAAATATAAACTTTGCAGGACTGTACACAATTATCTTAACTATCGTTCTACTAAGTAATGTCAAGTAGAAATAATTTTTGTAAAAATAGACGAATTTGGCTTATTATTAACTACACTTTTGTGTAGATTTACGATGTTCAAACTGTATATATGGAGGATTTTAAAAAGTTTTTTTTCACTAAGAATATGATTGCGGAGAGTGATAAAACAAGAGAATATGAAGAAGAAAATTACTTAGAAACTATAGAAGCTTTTGCTCGTCTGACTTATCAAAGTATATATGTTATTGATTACGCCAACCAGACATTTGAATATGTTTCTGAAAATCCTTTGTTTTTGTGCGGCTATCGAGCTGAAGAAGTTAGGAAGTTGGGATATAATTTTTACTTTAGTAATGTGAAGAAAGATGATTTAGAATTATTATTTAAAATCAATAAAGAAGGCTTTAATTTTTTTGACACACTAGAGACTGAAGATCGAAAACTATATTCTATATCGTATGATTTTCATCTAATTAATAAAAATAAATCAACAACTTTAATAAATCATAAACTGACACCATTGTTTTTGTCAGATGATGGTAAAATATTGAAAGCACTATGTATTGTCTCACTTTCACCAAATCATTCTTCTGGAAATATTAAAATCAGTAAACACGGATCTGATGACACGTGGGAGTATAATATTTTTAGTGAAAAATGGCTTCTCAAAAAGAAAATTGAATTATCTAGTAGAAATCTCGAAATTTTACGACTTTCCGCCCAAGGATTAACTATTAGTGAAATTGCAGAAAAAATTTGTATCTCGGTAGACACTGTAAAATTTCATAAGAAAAAATTGTTTGCCCAACTTGAAGTATCAAATATGACTGAAGCGTTGATGCACGCGGCTTATAATAAACTGTTATAATTTAAAAATCATTTCCAAATCAAAAATTTTTACAAACGTACATTTCATTTTAGGATAAGAATAAAGACTATTTTGAAATATAATAGATTGGATCTTCGAAGATAAATTAGAAACTTCTCATTTAAAATTCAAAATCTACGTTTAAGTGATGCACAAATTTTTTTCATTAAAGTTTAAACTACCTTTAAATTTTTTTTGAATTTTAGTATTGATATTTGGATTTTTCTGTGAAAAACAGTTAATTTAGTGCATTTAAAAGTAGTTTTGATAATTAATTAGCCTTGTTATGAATATTGAAAATGAAAATCCTGAGAATGAAAATTTGATTTCGGAAAGTAATGTTACTGATAATCAGTCTTTAGGAGAAGCTTCACCAGTAGAAAAAGCTGTAACAGAAACCGATTCAACAAAACAGGATGCTGCGCAGCATGAAGAGGATTTTTCTCTGCTTTCTCCCAAAGAAGCGCTGGATGAGATGGAAAATATCGTTAACAAAGCTGATGCCGCTGCTTTTTCCAAACGTTTCAATGCGTTAAAAGATTATGTTTCCCAAAAATTAACAGGCGAAACGGAAGCCAAAAAACAGCAATATTTGGCAGAAGGCAATGCTGAAGAGCATTTTGATAACCACCATCCGCTAGCATCCAAACTAACTGCTTTGGTTAATATTTACAAAGAAAAATTAGATACTTTTCACAAAGCTCAGGAGATAGAACATCAGAAAAATCTGGATGAGAGGCATGCGATTATAGAACGTCTAAAAAATCTCTATACCAGTTCTGAGCCAGGAACTAATCTTTTCAAAGCGATCAGAGAAATCAAGGAAGCCTGGGGAAATGCCGGTCAGGTTGCCAAATCGGAATTTAAAAACCTTAATAATAATTATTTCCATCATCTTAAAATGTTTAATGAGATGTTGGATCTTAATAAAGAATATTTGGGGCAGGAATTTTCCCACAATCTGGAAAAGCGCAAGCAGATTATCAACCGCGCGAAAGAACTACTGGACGAAAAAGTGGTACAGAAAGCTCTGAATGAACTCCAATATCTACATAAACTGTGGAAAGAAGAAGCCGAGCCTGTTGCTGAGGAATTCCGCGAGCAGACTTGGGATGAGTTTAAAGAGATTTCCAACAAAATCCATGAACGTAAATCCGAACTGATTGCTGTTTTGGAAACTGAACAACAAGAGAATCTTGAGAAGAAAAATAAGATCATAGATGAGCTGAAAACGCTTGCTGCACCACAGAATATTAATCATTCTTATTGGCAGCAAGCCATCAAAAAAGTAGAGGATCTCCGTACCGAATTTTTGAAACTGGGTGCTGTGCCTAAGAAAATATCCAATCAAAATTGGACGGATTTTAAACAGACGCTCAAAGATTTTAACACGGCAAAAAACGATTTTTATAAAAACCTGAAAGGTTCTCAGATCGAGAATCTGGAGAAAAAGAATGCTTTGATCAAAACAGCGCAAGACAATATGGCTTCTGAGGATTGGGATACGGTGGTGCCGCTTTTCAAAAAACTTCAGGAGGAATGGAAAACAATTGGCCATGTGCCAAGAAGTCAGGCCAATAAAGTTTGGGATGATTTTCGGGATGCCTGTAATACTTTTTTCAAAAATTACAGGGATAAAAATAATGCTGCCGGAGACAACTGGAAAGAGAATTATAAAAATAAAAAGGCATTGTTGGAGGAATTAAAAGCTCTAACGGACGAAGAAGGTTCTATTGAAAAAATTGAAACAATCAAAAATAGCTGGAACGCTATCGGGAAAGTGCCAAAAGATAAACTGGCTATTAATACAGAATTCAATAAAACTTTGAGGGAAAAACTAAAACTCAACAAAATTAATGAGTTTGACCTTAAGGAAGAAAACCTTTCTGAGAGCCAGCTAACAGATAAAGCCAGAAAGGTTAAAAACCAAATTGCAGACTTGGAAGCAGAGGTGGTTCAGTTGGAAAATAACTTGTCATTCTTCAGTTCGCCAAACCGTGATAATCCACTTTTAAAAGACACCTACGAAAAATTGGACAATAAAAAAGAACAGTTAGAAGGTTTAAAACAGACGCTTCATAACATTATTGCCGGAGAATAACCGCCCAATGACAGTAAAATTAAATCCTCTACATCAGAGGATTTTTTTGTTAAAAAAACCTTAGAATATTTTGTGAAAAATGATATTCTTTCTTTTCGATAAAAACTTGTGAAATTCCGAGGTTGTTCCATAAACATTTTGGAACTTTGCAACTTAATTTAATCGTTATGATAAAACCTGTATTAATTGTTTTTGGCTGTCTGGCTATGGGCAACCTTATTGTTGCTGCCACAGGGCTGCCACTTCCCGCAAGTATTATTGGCATGATACTACTTACGATTCTCTTCATTACCAAATTGGTAAAAGTAGAAGAAGTGAAGGGGCTTGGTGATTTTTTTAACTCGCACATGTCTTTTTTCTTTGTTCCAGCAGGTGTATCTGTAATGTTGTATTTGAATGTTATCGAGGGCCAGTTTTTACCTATTGTTGTATCGGCTCTAGTGAGTACCATTATCGTTATTGTTGCAACTGGCTGGACACACCAGCTGATGCGTTCTAAAAATAAAAAGAAATGAAAGAAGCCATTTTTAATCCAACATTCTTTATTGCCATCACCGTAGGGGCTTTTTATATAGGGCTTCTCATACAGCGGAAAACCAAAAGTCTCCTTCTTAATCCCATCTTGATTGCAATGATTTTGCTTATCATCTTTTTGGAGGTGTTTCACATAGATTATGCCACCTACCATGAGAATAGCAAACTTATCGATTTTATGTTACAACCGGCGATTGTTTGCCTTGCAATTCCTCTTTATCAGCAGCTCAAAAGAATCCAGCAGCAGATTTTGCCATTGTTGGTAAGTTCTTTGGTTGGTTGTTCGGTTGGAGTCATTAGCGTTGTAACAATCGCTTGGGCAATGGGAGCACCAAAAGAAATTATTTTGTCTTTGGCTCCAAAATCTGTGACCACACCTATTGCGATGGAAGTGTCAAAAACTATCGGAGGAATCCCTGCACTTACATCGTGTGTTGTTATTTTTGTAGGCATTTTTGGGGCTATTTATGGCTACATTATTCTCAAAAAATTACGAGTGCAAAGTCCAATAGCACAAGGTCTTTCAATGGGTATGTCGGCTCACGCTGTAGGAACCTCAAAATCCATGGACATTAGTGCTTCGTATGGAGCTTTTTCAACTTTAGGACTTATTATTAATGGAATTCTTACCGCATTATTAACGCCCTACCTGGTAATGTTAATGCAATATATTTTAGGTTTTTAAAAAAGTCAGTAGAAGACATTTTTTTTAAAATTATATGCTGCTTTATTTTATATGAAGCAGTTTTTTTATCGTTGATTGATTTCTATTAAAATTATAATACAAAGTAAGACCTGCAGATTATTCTACAGGTCTTGATAAAAACTAAATATTACTACTAATAATAATTTTCGGTAAGTAAATCAGCATGCCTTACTTTGCCGATATATGGATGGTTTTTTAAAGCTTCAGATTGTTTCTTGCTCAGAATTCCTATTCAGAAACAGTAGTTTTTCTTTTCTCTCTTAAAATTAATACTTACTAGAAGAAAATTATTAGATTAACCAGCTAAGAATGCCTTCATGTGATTGAAAAAATATTTTCGGTTATCAGAACCTTTTACAGAGCAAAAAGCTCTGTAAAAAATAGCTGATTTTCATTATGTGTGTTTTCAGAATCTGGTGTAATATTTAGGTCTTTCGACTTAAAATTTCTTTCACCTTTATACTTGCAAAGATATCTTAGAAGTGTATCATTTTCCAACAAAACAACATAGATGTATTTCTTATACTTTGTAGATTTTTTTCTACAATAATCTACTACCAATCAATGATCGTAACTTTTCAGCAAGTCTGCCAATTCTACGACATTTTCGATATTGAGCTTTTCATAAATTCTTTTTTTGACCGTGCTCACTGTATTTTGTTTTAGGCCAAGTCTGTTGGCTATTTCAAGGTTGCCAAGACCTTTTCCGTACAATTCTGCAATCTCCAGTTCCCTTTCAGTAAGCGTTTTCAGTGGATCTGCCAGTCTAGGGTTTTGTAAAGAACTTAACAGCAATGTTTGGGTTAGAGGTGATAGGTATTGGCCGGTTTTCTGGATTTGGAGAATGGCCTCTTTGGTTTCTTCCTCTTCCGCCATTTTGCTCAGGAAACCGTCTGCACCGGCATTGATAAACTTAAGTGCCTGGAAGTTTTCATCAACACCTGTATAAACAAGGATTTTGATTCCAGGGTTAATTTTTTTGATTTCCGGGATTATTGTCAGGCTGTTTCCATCCGGAAAATGAGCATCTATTATGGCAATATCTATTGGTTTTGACTTAACAAGATCCAAAACTTGAGAGATATTGGATGCCTGAAAAGTAACGCTCTCTATGCCAATCTCCTCCAACAAAATTAATAATGCTTGTCTTATCAGGCTGTGGTCATCTGCCAAAAGAAAACGGGTGGTTGTATTTATGTTCATAGGTTGGTGCTTAGTCTTAAGGAAAATTTTACTGTTGTGCCTTTCCCCAACTCACTTTTTGCTGATATCGTTCCTCCAAAGAGATCCACAATTTCTTTACAAAGGCTTAATCCTAATCCTGCGCCCAGATTATCTATATTTTCGGATAAAACGCCCTGATAATAAGGTTCAAAAATATTTTCAAGGTCAGATTTTGAAATTCCTGCTCCTGTATCCTTGATTTCTGTAAACAGCGCAATTGTTCTTTCATCAATCACTTCGGATTTTGTAACAACACTTATTTCGCCATTTTCAGTAAACTTATTGGCATTGCCCAAGATATTCATAAAAATCTGATGAATCTTAGCCCTATCCGAGAAAATTTCCAGTTGTGGGTTGATGTCAATTTGCGTTGTAAACTGGTTATTCCTAGTTTCTATATAAGGCTTTATAGAAGTCAGGATGGATACAATTTCATTTCTGAGGTTAAAATCGGTTGGTATAATTTTGTTTTCCTTGCTTTGATTTTTGGTGTATTCTAATATTTGATTAGCCTGGATAAGAAGCGAGTCATTGGTAAAACTGATGGATTTAAGATAAGATTTTACAGTCTCATCCTCTGTTTTTTTATTAATTCTGTTAATGAAAATCCCAATAATCTTAAGCGGCGACCTCAGTTCATGGCTTAGCATTCCCAAGATTCTGTTTTTGAAATTTAGGTTTTCCCGGATTTGCAGGTTGGCGCCACTCAGTTTTTTCTCATAAACAAAAGCAATCCGTGTAAGATACATGATTAAGATGGAGACGATAAACATTAATATCATGGCACCTAGGATTAGGTTTTGTCGAATCTTGCTGGCCTCGGAATTTTGTTTGTCGAGTTCGTTTTGCAATTCTGCTTTGGCATCTTTTACGGCATGTTCGTAGATGTTCATCAGGTCGTTGCTGTAAATCAAAAGATTATTGAATATCTTATAAAACTTGCTGCTCCCATCCCTGTTTTTGGTGATGTTAAGTTGGATTTTTTGTACTTCTTTGGTATAATGGTTATTCACAGATTTCATAAGGCTGTCCATTTCCGTTTTCATTTTGGAAATATCATTCTTCGGACCACCGTTTTTCATGGTGATAACGGTACTTTCTTTTCGGACATTTTCTTTTCCGGCAATCGCATCACCCAATCTTCCGAAAAGTCCTTTTTTCTTAACAGTGTCAGAGTAGGTTTGGGTTTGGATATCAAACTTATCAAAATTGTAATCAAAATCAGCTTTTTTTAATTGAGGAAGATCCTCGCGAATCTTAAAATTAGACTTTGTAGAAAATTGATAAGTTGAGTCAGCCAGGAGTTTCAGTTTTTTGAACTCGGTGGTATCACCATTTTTACGGATCAGTATTTTTGATAAATTTGGATTTTTGAAGCGGTTGATGCTGTCGAAGTTTTTAGTCAGCCGGTTAACAGATTCAAAATAAGATTTCAGGAATTTTTTATCATTGGTAATCAGGTATTTTTGGAAAAAATCCTGAGATTGCAAAAGCTGGTTTCTGGAGTTGTCTGTTATTTTTTCAAGGGCCTCTAGCTGATTAAGTTGGTTATTTATAAATTTTGAATTTTTATGGCTCACAAACTCATTATAAAAAAAACCAGCAATCAGCAGCTGAATCAGCAATATACATAAAAGAAGAGAGTAGTGTATAAACTTTCTAAGCCTAAAACCTGTTGGTTCTTGGTCTTTATTTTTTCCTGCCATACATGTGTGTTTTCCTGTAAATACAGTGGAGTAAAGATAATAAAAAAACCTGCAAATTGTACTTTGCAGGTTGTATTTTAAACTATTCTTAGGAAACTTATAAAGTTTTGAATTGCTCCAGCATTCGGATGTCGTTTTCAAAGAACATTCGAATGTCGCTCATTTGGTAAAGCAGCATCACAATACGTTCGATTCCCATCCCGAAAGCATAACCCGAGAATTTGTCAGGATCTATATTAACATTTTTGAGAACCGCAGGATCTACCATGCCACAACCCATAATCTCTAGCCAGCCAGTACCTTTGGTAATTCTGTAATCCGTTTCTGAATTAAGTCCCCAATAAACATCTACCTCTGCACTTGGCTCTGTAAAAGGGAAGTAAGAAGGCCGCATTCTGATTTTTGACTTGCCAAACAACTCCGTCGTAAAAAACTGAATCGTCTGTTTAAGGTCAGCAAAACTCACATTCTCATCGATATACAAACCTTCGATTTGATGGAAAATACAGTGCGAGCGGGAAGATACCGCCTCGTTACGGAAAACACGACCTGGAGCCAGAATTCTCATTGGCGGTTCGTTATTTTCCATGTAGCGGATCTGTACCGATGAAGTGTGTGTCCTCAGAAGCACATCAGGGTTTTGTTCTATAAAGAACGTGTCCTGCATATCTCTGGCCGGATGGTATTCCGGAAGGTTAAGTGCTGTAAAGTTATGCCAGTCATCTTCTATCTCAGGGCCATCTGCTACTGCAAAACCGATTGATTTGAAGATGTCAATGATTTTATGTTTTACAAGATTGATAGGATGCCGGGAACCCAGTTCCAGAGGAAAAGCCGGTCTTGTGAGGTCTTCTTTTTCCAGAATTATCTGGCTCTGTGATGGTTTTAGCTCTTCCAGTTTGGCGTTGACGGCTTGTTTCAGGCTGTTGATTTTTTGACCAAAATCACGTTTCTGCTCATTAGGTACTTCTTTGAATTTTTCAAAAAAATCATTCAAAACACCTTTTTTTCCGTTGAATCTGATACGGAACTGTTCTATCTCATCTTTTGCAGAAGACTGGAAATTTTGCACTTCTACCAACAATTCATCAATTTTCTCTAGCATTATCTTGTATAAAAATCGTGGACTGCAAAAATACGACTTTTAAAATAAAAAGACCACAAAAAAAATCTGCCTTATAACGGGCAGATAATTTACTGTTAGACTTGTATAGCTTGATTTATTTTTTCTCGATAGCTTTAATCCTCATCTGGACATTGATTTCGTTCTTAATCAAACCTTCTGCGGCAGGCATTTGGAATTTGATACCAAACTCATCTCTGTTAATGTCTTTTGGTTCTGTGGCAATGCTCAACTCGCCATTGGCTACTTTTACATTAGCATTAAAACTGGCTGGTTTTGTAATACCTTTCAAAGTAAGGTTCCCATCGAGGATCGTGTTGTAATCGCCGCCGGCAGGCGCCTCGGATATTTTTGTAATTTCAAAACTCGCCGTAGGAAACTTAGCCACATCAAAAAAATCTGCACTTTTCAGGTGATCAATCAGTTTGGCGTTATTTTCATTATCTTTCAGATCCGTATTGGAAATCGAAGTCATATCTACTACAAATTGACCGCTTTCCAACTTGTTGTTTTTAACGGTCATTTCACCGCTTTCCAGTTTCAGCGTTCCGATATGGCTCGTGTTATCGGATTTTACAACTTTAAAACCTTTCCATTCCGCCTTGCTATTCAGTGTATCTACAACGTAGATTTGGCCGTCATTGGTTGTCAATACTTCATTGTTTTCGCTGGTGACTGGTTTGTCTTTACCACAAGATATAATAGCTACAGCGGAAGAAATCAAGACAATAGCAGGCAGCAGGATTCTTTTTTTCATAATTAATTGCTTTTATAAGGAGAATACTTCACTCATTGATTTTCAGTCAAAAAGTTTTATTTTTTACTAAGTTTTACGTTCTTTGCTAAAATAAATAAAATTCCAACACTTCCAAATATTAATTTTCAAAAGAATGCTCTTAGAAGTCAACAATCTTTATTTCAATTATCAGACCAACCGACCGCTGTTCCAAAACCTGAATCTCAACATCGAAAAAGGGCAGATTATTGCGGTGGCGGGAGAGAGCGGTTGTGGCAAATCTACTTTGCTTAGCCTTATTTATGGCCTGATGGATTGGCAGGGCGGTGAGATTGTTTTTGACGGGCGTGTCCTTCGCGGGCCAAAGTCCAACCTTGTTCCCGGCGAAGCGGATATGAAATTTGTGGCACAAAACTATGATCTGATGCCGTATGGCACGGTGGCGGACAATGTGGGCAAATTTATTTCCAATATCAATCTTGGTGCAAAAAAGAATAAAATTCTGGAGCTTTTGGATATTGTTGGTCTTACTGATTTTGCGAATGTCCTGCCGATTAACCTGAGTGGTGGACAACAGCAGAGAGTAGCTATTGCTAGGGCGTTGGCGATATTACCAAAAATGCTTTTGCTGGATGAACCTTTTAGCAATCTCGATTTTTCCAGAAAGTTTGAACTTCGAGATAAGCTGTTTAATTACGTTAAGGAAAATAATCTCAGTTTGATGATCTCAACGCACGATCTGGAAGAGGTTTTGCCTTGGGCAGACAGGATTGTCGTCTTGCAGGAAGGCCGTTTGATACAAGCCGACTCACCCAAGGAGACTTACGAAAATCCTTATAATGATTATGTTGCCAAGCTTCTCGGAGAAGTCAATATTTTTACAGAAAAAGAACAATTAGAATTTAATCTGGCGAAGAGCCATTATTTCCCTCATCAGATTAAGGTTAGCGAAAGGGGTGCGGAAGCTACAGTTTTAGAAAGCCGGTTTGCCGGTTCGCATTACAGGAACAAGCTGGTTATAGGAGATAAAACTGTTATCGTTTATTCTCAGGAATCGATTTCGGGAACTGTGTTTTTAAAGTTTTAGGCAGATCAAACCGATTGTGGATAAAATATGGATAACTTATACATTAACAGCTTGTTAAATAATATTTTTTTGATGTAAATTTGATTTACTGAAAATTTAAAGGAATTTTTTGGTTAATTCTCTTTCTGCCCTAGGGACTGAAAATTAGCACTCCGCGCGGTTTGCAATCGAAGTCTTTGAAAGATTACCCTGCCAAATCTTTCCTTTTTTTATTTCAGAAAATCATTGTAAAAGCTGTTGCTAATTGGCTCAACTAGGCTTTTTTTACAAATTCTGACTTAAGTGCCATAGACCCAAAACCGTCAATTTTACAGTCGATATTATGATCGCTATCTGGTCTCAGTCTGATATTTTTAACTTTCGTTCCTGCTTTTACGGGCTTTGGAGCACCTTTCACAGGCAAATCTTTGATAACAACCACAGAGTCGCCGTTTTGCAGTTCATTACCATTGGAATCAAAAATCTTGTCGGCATTGGCGGCTTCTGCCGGATCCCATTCGTGAAAGCATTGGGAACAAACCATCATTCCGTCTTGTTCATAGGTATAATCGGATTGGCATTTTGGGCAGATAATAACGTCGCTCATAATTGGTTTTGATTTTAGTTCCCGGTATATATTCCGTGGATTGACGGCTGCAAAGATAACTAAATTGACAATCAGGTTCAAATAACATTTATCATCTGATTTAAAATCAAAATCTTGTTATATTTGTGCGCAAGTAAAAATAAATCTATACTCTATAAAATGAAAAAGACTGCTTTATACGATAAACACGTTGCTCTGGGCGCAAAGATTGTACCATTTGCCGGATTTGAAATGCCGGTGCAATACTCAGGTGTTACAGATGAGCATTTTGCTGTCCGCGAAAAAGCGGGGATTTTTGATGTTTCCCACATGGGGCAGTTTTTTATCGAAGGCCCTTCGGCAAAGGACTTGTTGCAGTTTGTAACGTCTAATAATGTGGATGCCTTAGAAAATGGGAAAGCGCAATATTCCTGCCTGCCCAACGAAAATGGCGGCATTGTGGATGACCTGATCGTTTATAAGATCGCAGATGAAAAATATTTTGTGGTTGTAAACGCCTCCAATATTGATAAAGATTGGGATCATATTTCAAAATACAATGAGAAATTTGGTGCAAAAATGACAAACGCTTCGGATGAGATGTCTCTCATCGCCATCCAAGGACCGAAAGCAACAAAAATTCTTCAGAAATTAACAGAAACCGATTTATCATCCATTCCTTATTATCATTTCGCAATTGGCTCTGTAGATGGCGTTTCGGACGTCATTATTTCCAACACGGGCTATACAGGGAGCGGCGGTTTTGAGATTTATTTCGATAACAAAAATGCAGGACAACTTTGGGATGCGATTATAGAAGCTGGGAAAGATTTTGGGTTAATTCCTTGCGGTTTGGCTGCCAGAGACACTTTGAGGCTGGAAAAAGGTTTTTGCCTTTATGGTAATGATATTGATGATTCCACATCGCCTTTGGAAGCTGGTTTGGGTTGGATTACAAAGTTTGATAAAGATTTTGTTAACAAAGCATTCCTCGAAAATCAAAAAGCAGAAGGTGTTTCCAGAAAGTTAGTTGGTTTTGAAATGCAGGAAAAAGCTATCCCAAGACATGATTACGAGGTGGTAGATGCAGAAGGCAACCTTATTGGTAAAGTAACTTCTGGAACCATGTCGCCCATGAAAAAAATTGGTGTGGGTTTAGCTTATGTGGATAAACCGCATTTTAAATTAGGTTCCGAAATTTTCATCAGAATCAGGAATAAAGACATCCCTGCAAAAGTGGTAAAATTACCTTTTGTAGTTTAGACTTTCCTCAAAAGAATTCTATTGCCCCGGATTGTTTCTGGGGCAATTTTTTTTGCATTAAATTCTACCAATTGTGGAAATTAAAGTTTCCTAATCAATAATTTTACAAAGCCGCATTTTTATTTGAGTCCGAAAAAAAATTATAGTATTTTTGTAAAAAATGTAAAAATGCTCGTTATTGGAATTGCCGGTGGAACAGGTTCCGGGAAAACTACTGTGGTGAATAAAATTCTTCAACAACTTAATGCAGAAGGGGTTAATGTGCTTTCTCAGGATAATTATTACCATGATAACCAGAATCTGACACTCTCCGAAAGGGAAATTCTCAATTATGACCATCCCAAATCCATCGATTTTGAACTTCTTTTGCAACATGTAAAAGCGCTCAAAAATGAGGAAAGTATAGAGCAGCCGATTTATTCTTTTGTAACGCATTCTCGCACTGGCGACCACGTAACTGTAGAACCCAAAAATGTACTGATTGTAGAAGGGATTTTGGTTTTGACCAACAAAGAGTTGCTTAAAGAATTTGACCTCAAAGTCTTTGTTCATGCAGATTCAGACGAGAGGCTCATCAGGCGAATCCGCAGAGACACACAGGAGCGTGGCCGCGATTTGCAGGAGGTTTTGCACCGTTACCAGACTACGCTCAAGCCCATGCATCAGGAATTTATAGAGCCTTCCAAAAACGAAGCCGACCTTATTGTTCCCAACATGCGGCAGAACTCTGTGGCCATCGATTTTTTAACTACGGTTATCAATAATTCACTTAAAAAAGTGTACTAACCTAATTATTATGGCAGCTATTTCCGTCTTCCGCTCCCAATCTTTTTTGTCATCAGCATTAGCCACTGCAAAAAAAGGATTTACGCTCAAGCCGGGCTGCGAGCTATTCTCCCCAAAAAAATACACAGGATTATGAAAGAACTTATTAAGGATATCAAGAAAAAATCACCCACGCTCAAGTTTTTTCAGGCTTATATATTGAACAAGTATGTGCTGACTTTGGCAGGTTTTCTTATCTGGATGATTTTTTTCGACAGCACATCATTCCTGGTTATCAATGAACTGAATGGCGAAATTGGAAGGTACGAAAATCAACTAAATTTTTACAAAACCGAATACGAGAAAAACGACAAATTCTACCGCAAATTGATGAACAACAAGCAAGAAAAGGAAAAATATGCCCGCGAAAATTACTTTATGAAAAAACCCAATGAAGAGATTTTCATCCTGGTAGTTGACAGTTCAAAAATTGCTAAAAAATAAATGTTATGGAGATCAAAAATCATTTTTCCGATTGGGAACAGCTCGTCAAAAAGCAGTTGAAAACAGAAAATATTAATGACGTTCTCCAAAAAGATAATCTGGAAGGCATAGTTGTAAAACCATATTATCCCAATAATTCTCAGGCAAAATTGTTACCAAGGCTCGAAGAAAGCACACACCTTGTCGCGCCTTATCAGGAAAGTTTGGCAGAGCAGGCTTACGCTTTTCTGTTAAATGAAAATGTAGAAGACCTTTATGAAAAGGCGATTTTTATCAATAATCCGGATTTGGCACAGCACATCACAACCGAAGAAAGCAACCGTTATTTTTCGTTGATCGATGTTTTTTCCGAGGATCAATCAGGTCTGGTAGATGCCCATTTAGCAGGCGAATTGCTATCCAAAACCTTTGAAAGGCAAATAGCTGTGGATGTCAGTTTGCATCAGAACGCAGGTGCTTCTGCTACTCAACAGCTGGCTTTTGCTTTAGCCAAATCGAAAGAATTGGTGGAATTGTATGGCGCAGAGATCCTTGAAAAGCTGGTTTTTCGGTTTGCTGTCGGATCCAATTATTTCTTTGAAATGGCAAAAATAAGAGCATTCAAATATCTCTTTAACCAGTTTTCAAAAGAGTATGATAAAGATCTGATTCCTTTCATTTTTTCTGAAACCACGCTACGTAACAAAGCCAAAAACGATCCCGAAAACAACCTAATCCGATCCACACTGGAGCTGGCTTCTGCTATGATTGGTGGTGCAGATGCGGTTTTTTCAAATGATTATAAGATTGAGAATGCATCCGACCTATCACAAGAAATTTCTTTTAAACAGCAGATTGTTTTGGCATATGAAAGCATCATTAATGTTTTTGAAGATGCAGCTTCGGGAAGTTATTTTGTAGAAGATATTACATTACAATTCGCTGAGAAATCTTGGAAATTTTTCATCGAAATTGAAGAAAAAGGCGGCTATCTCGAAATGCTGAAATCGGGCGAAATCCAAAAAATGATTTTTGATCACGCTGTAAAAGAACAACAATGGGCTGAAGAAGGTAAAATTAAACTGATAGGCGTTAATCTCTATCCAAAATCTGAGGTGACCAAAACAGCAGCTGATTTGTATGATGAAAAGCTGATCAAAAGGGTTCGTTTAGCCGAAATGTTTGAGTCATCTTTTTAGAATTTGATCATCAGTGTTCTGTTTTAAAAATCTATAATTCTGAACTCTCAACTAAATCACTATCTTTGCAAAAATTTTAGAAAATGAGCAGAGACGGAAATCAATCAGGAAGAAATAAAAAACCAAGGAGTTTTGGCGCTGGCCGATCTTCTGACAGTTCCCGTGGCTCAGGTGAAAGAAATGGAAAGTCGGCTGCCGGAAGGCCTTTTGGAAATTCTAAAGGGCCAAAAACAACGAGAGGTGGTGACCGTAATTTTGACAGCCGTGACAAATACGAGAACGGCGAGAGAAAATTTGGTCCTAAAAAACCGTTTACTAGAGCAGAGCGTGATGAAGATAAAACTAAATCTTTTATCCAGAAAAGAAGGTTTGACAAAATCAGCAAAAGTATCCCCAAAGAAACCATTAGGCTTAATAAATATATTGCAAACTCCGGTATTTGCAGTAGGAGGGAAGCCGATGACCTTATTACACAAGGTCTTGTAGAAGTTAATGGCAAAGTGGTGACCGAGATGGGTTACCAGGTGCAGAAAACCGACCGTGTTGTTTTTGACGGACAGAATATTACACCGGAAAAACCGGTTTATGTCCTACTCAACAAACCAAAAGGTTACATCTCCACTACTAAAGATGAAAAAGCAAGGAAAACCGTTATGGACCTTACGGCTAATGCTTCGCCATACAGGATTTTCCCGGTTGGCAGGCTAGACAGGCAAACTACCGGTGTTATTTTGCTTACCAATGACGGACATCTTACCAAAAAGCTGACTCATCCATCGTTCAACATGCGCAAGATTTATCATGTGACTTTGGACAGGAAGTTATCCATAGAAGACCTAAAATCTATTGCAGAAGGTATCCGTCTGGAGGAAGGTGTTGCAGAAGTGGACAGTATTTCTTTTATCGAAGGCCAGCCAAAAAATGAAGTTGGCATCGAGATCCACATCGGATGGAATAGGGTAATCCGCAGGATTTTCCAAAAACTCGGTTACGAAGTAGAAGCGCTGGATCGAGTAATGTTTGCAGGTCTTACTAAGAAAAATATCAAACGAGGGCATTGGCGCATCCTAACAGAGCAGGAAGTGAACAACCTCAAAATGCTATAACAATAAAAAAGACTGAATTTTCAGTCTTTTTTTTATTTACAAATCCCGGATATTTCGGTTAAGGTAATTAGAATAATCCGTAATTTCTGCAGGATATTCAGTAGACATAAAGGGAGAACTCAGTATAAAATCTGCCGTGGAAGAATTATTGGCAATGGGAACATTCCAGACCACACAAAGCCTTAGGAATGCTTTTACATCGCTGTCATGCGGCTGTGCTTCCATAGGATCCCAAAAGAAAATGACAATGTCTATTTCATTGGTTGCGATGAGTGCGCCCAACTGTTGATCGCCACCCAAAGGACCACTTAGAACCCTTATTACTTCAACATTTAATTCTTTTTCAATGAGTTTTCCCGTGGTTCCGGTTGCAATCAAGCGGTGTTGGGAAAGGATTTCCTTATGCTTTTTTACCCAGCTGATCAGCTCATCTTTTTTATGGTCATGCGCAACAAGGGCAATAGTTTTTCTTGGCGTTATGATTCGTGTTTTCATTTTTAACTTTTTGTAAAAATAAAAAACAGCAGCTATAAAAGCTACTGTTTTGGTTCTTTAATTTAAGGTTTACCCCTTTAGGAAATCAATTAAAATATTATTAACTTCCTCTGCATGTGTTACGTTTAGGCCGTGCGGCGCACCTGGAATCACGTGGTACTGGCTTTGGACAATGCCTTTTGCAGCCTGATCTCCGGCTGTAGCAATGGGAACAATCTTATCTGCATCGCCGTGGATGATCAATGTTGGGACTGTAACATTTTTGAGTTCCGGGCGAAAGTCTGTATTGGCCCAGCTCTCAGCACACTTAATGGTGGCGATGGGAGAAGCCTGTGAGGCAATGCTCCAGTCAAAGTCCAGTTGTTTCTGACTTACCGATTGAGACAACAGTCCAAAGTTGTAGAAATTTTTGTGGAAACCTTCCAGAAAAGTTACCCGGTCTTTTTTCAAGTTATTGAGAATGTCGTCGAGGTCTTTTTCAGGTACGCCATCAGGGTTGTCATCTTTTTGTTTAACCAAAGGGATGATGGAAGCGATAAGTGTGACTTTATCAATGTTTTCTGAGCCATAATTGGTAAGGAATCTTACCACTTCGCCGCCGCCCATGGAGAATCCTACGAGAATGACATTTTGTAAATCCAATTCACCTATAATGTCCAAAAGGTCTTCTGCAAGGCCATTGTAACAGTAGCCATCCAGTGTTGGTAATGATTTACCGAAACCTTTTCTATCGTATGTGATAACGCGGTAACCAGCTTCTAACAATGCCGGAACCTGTAACTCCCAGGATTTGCTGCTGAGTGGCCATCCGTGAATAAGGATAATTGGCTGTCCTTCCCCGAAATCTTCGTAATAGATACTTTTGTTCTTGTCGATTGGTTTTGTGATGTAAGGCATATTGTAATTTTTTATATTAACAGTCATTTTAAACCAAACATCAGACCACAAAAAGAGCTTCCTTAATCAAGAAAGCTCATTAATTATCGGTGGAGCAAATTACTATCCTATCTCGATGCCATTTTCCACATTGCTGTCATCAGGCGTTACAAAAGATAATTTACCATCTGGCTTAGTTGTCAACAAGAACATTCCTTGAGACTCAATTCCACGGATTTTTCTTGGTGCAAGGTTGAGTAAGATCATCACCTGCTTGCCAATCAATTCTTCTGGCGAAAAACTTTCTGCAACGCCAGAAACGACCGTTCTAATATCCACGCCTGTATCTACTTTAAATTTTAGAAGTTTATCTGCCTTTTCAACTTTCTCGGCTTCTAGGATGGTGGCTGTTCTTAGATCGATTTTAGCAAAATCATCAAAGGTGATTTGTTCTTTCATAGGATTGGCGTTCGGGTTGGTTTTCTTATTATTTTCTTTTGTTTTTTCTAATTTTTGGATCTGAGCCTCGATGACATCATCTTCTATTTTTGAGAAAAGAAGAGACGCTTCGTTGATTTGATGTCCGGCTTCTATCAATACGGCATTGCTTTCAACCACGCTCCAATCAGATTTTTCTACATTGAACATCGTTAACAATTTCTCTGAACTAAAAGGCATAAAAGGTTCACACAACTGCGCCAATGCTACCGCAATCTGAGCACCCACAAATAAAGACTGAGCCGCTTTTTCCGGATTGTCTTTGATGGTTTTCCAAGGTTCTTCGGTCTGAAGATATTGGTTACCAAAACGGGCAAGGTTCATCAATGCCGACAAAGCATTACGGAATTCATAATTCTCGAGAAAACCAGCAATTTCCTGAGCTGCTTTATTGATTTCTTTAAGCTCTCGTCCAGTAGCATCACCGTGAGGAACGACACCATTGTAATATTTGTGGATCAAAACTGCAACCCTGTTGATAAAGTTTCCAAAAATCCCAACCAATTCAGAATTGTTTTTCGTTTGGAAATCTTTCCACGTAAAGTTGTTATCCTTGGTTTCTGGCGCAGATGATAGCAAAGCATAACGCAAAACATCCTGCTGACCAGGGAAATCTTCTACATACTCGTGTGCCCACACTGCCCAATTTCTGGAAGTGGAAATTTTATCATTTTCAAGATTCAGGAATTCAAAAGCAGGGACGTTTTTTGGTAAAATGTAATCGCCGTGTGCCTTCAACATACTTGGGAAAATAATACAGTGAAATACAATATTATCCTTACCGATGAAATGAATCAAATCCGATTCTTCGCTTTGCCAGTAATCTTTCCAGTTTTTGCCATTTTTCTCTGCCCATTCTTTGGTAAATGAAATATAGCCAATCGGCGCGTCAAACCAAACGTAAAGTACTTTCCCTTCCGCATTTGGGAGCGGTACAGGGACACCCCAATTGAGATCCCTGGTCATCGCACGAGGTTTGAGGCCATCATTAAGCCAGGATTTTACCTGTCCGTAAACGTTGGTTTTCCAATCATTTTTATGACCTTCGATAATCCATTTGTTGAGGAAATCCTCGTATTCATTTAAAGGTAAATACCAGTTTTTTGTTTCTTTTAAGATGGGCACATTCCCACTCAGCATTGATTTTGGATTGATCAACTCCGATGGAGACAGGGTAGAACCGCATTTTTCGCATTGGTCTCCGTAGGCATTTTCATTACCGCAATGAGGACAGGTCCCAACGATATAACGATCGGCTAAAAATTCGCCAGCTTGCTCGTCAAAATATTGCTCGGATACTTCTTCTGTAAATTTATTTTTTTCATAAAGCACTTTAAAGAAATCTTGGCTGGTCTCATAATGGTTTTTGGATGTAGTGCGCGAATATTCGTCAAACGAAATGCCCAGATCCGAGAAGGATTTTTTGATAATCCCATGGTATTTGTCCACAATATCTTGTGGCGTAACGCCCTCTTTTTTTGCTTTAATGGTAATAGGGATACCGTGCTCATCTGATCCGCAAATGAATGCGACATCTTTCCCGGATCTTCTCTGGAATCTTGCATAGACATCCGCAGGGATATAAACACCCGCCAAATGCCCTATATGAACCGGTCCGTTTGCATAAGGCAAAGCCGCCGTAATCATCTTTCTGTTTGACATTATAATTGAAAATTTGAGATGCAAAATTACGATTTTAGTTTGAAAGAATCTTCATTATTGATTTTATTATAAAACTTAAAATATGCTAAGATTTTAATAATTTAAAGATATTGGATACTTAATCAAAAGTTCATTTTTTGTTAATATAGAATTCATTTTGGTTAATTTAGTGCAAGAAAAAGTTAAACGATTGTTTAAAAATATGTTAAAATTTATAAAAATGTTAAAATTTAATTTTTAATATAAGTAATTGATTTGTATGATTTTAGGTGTTGTTGTTTTATGTCTTAAATTATAAAATATGAGTAGAAACGGTCTTTTTTAAAATATTTTAAGATGGTATTGATTTTTTTTTAAATTGGCAATCAGGATAAGACGATAATTATCTTGATTAAAATAAAATAATACAAACCTTAAAAATTTATTTTTTGTGAGAAACTATAATGTACTGAAAATTGCCCCCGCTTTTTTGCTGTTTGGGACAATGCTACATGCACAACAAGGCGATTCCATCAAAAAGGAAACCGAGATCGAACAAGTGGTGCTGATTGGTTACGGTAAACAGAAGAAAACCGATGTCACTGGTTCCATCACTTCTGTTACTGCAAAAGATTTCAACGGTGGTGCATCTTCACCTGCACAGCTGATACAGGGAAAAACGCCAGGTGTACAAATTACTAATAATAGTGGTGCACCTGGCGCAGGTAGTTCTATTAGAGTGAGGGGTATCTCTTCTTTAACAGGCAATAATTCTCCTCTAATTGTTATTGACGGTGTTCCTCAGGACTTCAGTGCTGTTTCAGGAGCGTCCGATCCTTTATCACTCATCAATCCAAATGATATCCAGAGTTTTGATATCCTGAAAGATGCTTCTGCTGCGGCAATCTATGGTAACAGAGCTTCCAATGGTGTTATTCTCATTACGACTAAGCAAGGATCTGCCGGAAAATTCAAAGTTGGCTTTTCTACATTAGCTTCTGTTTCTACAAAAATGGGTAATGTTGATGTTCTTGATGCGGATGAATTCAGAAACTTTGTGAATACGTATGCCCCCGCAGGTTATAAATCAAGATTAGGAAATGCCAATACCAATTGGCAAGATCAGATTTATCAAAAAGCGTGGGGAACGGATAACAATATTTCGTTATCTGGGGGTGTAAAAGGTTTGCCTTATAGATTATCTCTTGGCTATAATGAGCAAAATGGTATTGTGAAAACCAATAATTTTAGAAGAACCTCAATTGGATTAAATTTAAATCCTAAATTTTTTGATAACCATTTGACTGTTAACATCAATGGAAAAGGAACTTTTACGGATAATAGATTTCCTGCGGAAGGTGTGATTGGTAGTGCTACTTATTTTGATCCTACCCAACCAGTCTATTCGGGTAACTCAAATTTTGGGGGTTACTACGAATGGTTAACCGCAGATCCTGCGAAACCTATTAATGTTAATGCTACTGCCAACCCATTAGCAATGCTTGCGGCCACTAGAGATGTGTCATCTATTTGGAGAGGATTAGGTAATGTTCAGTTGGATTATAAATTCCATTTTTTACCAGATTTGCATTTTAATGTGAACGCCGGTATAGATTACACAAAAAGTGAGGGTGCAAAAACGGTGAACGGCGCTTATAAAATTGGTTATAATGATAAGGGAACTTATAGAGAATATTCTCAAGAGAGGAAAAATAAGTTGTTGGAAACCTACCTGAGCTATGTGAAGACTATCGACGCAATAGACACCAATGTTGATGTTGTTGCTGGCTACGCGTATCAAAAATTTCAGAATTATGTACCATTTGCACCAACCTATAATGGTAATAATACGCCGATAGTAGTCTCTCCGGATTATAAAGATGAGCGGGTTTTGCTTTCTTTCTACGGAAGGGCAATTTTTACCATTGCTAATAAATATATTATTTCTGGATCATTAAGGAGAGACGGGTCTTCTAGATTTTACAATGGTACAACCAATAACTTATGGGGCGTTTTCCCTGGTGTTTCATTAGCTTGGAAGATTAATGAAGAAAACTTCCTAAAAGACTCTGGATTGTCAACCTTAAAATTACGCGGTGGATGGGGTAAGACAGGAAATCAGGAGATTACTGGGGGAACTTATCCTGCTTATGCTGCCTATAATCCAAGTAACGGTGGGGCTTCTTACCAATTTGGAAGCAGCTACTACTTCATGTATCGTCCCAATATCTACAATCCGAATTTAAAATGGGAGACAACAATCACGAAGAATGTAGGTCTTGATTTCGGATTCTTAAAAAACAGAGTTTTTGGTTCTGTGGAAATTTACCAAAAGAATACCAATGATCTGATATTAGACAGCCCTATTGCTGCTGGTGATTTAAGTAATCATAATATCCTTAATGTAGGGAATATGGAGACTAAAGGGATTGAAGGTAATATCACATTTGTTCCTGTTAAGAATGAAAATACAACTTGGGAATTCTCTCTTAATGCCACGCATTATAACTCCAAAATTACTAAGTTGATTAATGGAGCTGATGAATCTTATAATATTCCTACAGGATCTATTGCAGGAGGTGTTGGTAATACCATTCAAGCGCATTATGTTGGCGGGCAGCCTTATTCTTTCTACGTCTATCAACAGGTTTACGATAACAGTGGAAAACCTTTGGACGGTGTATTTGTAGACCGTAATGGTGACGGTATAGTTAATGCAAAAGATATGTATTATTATAAGTCTACTCAACCCGACGTCATCCTAGGTTTTAATACAAAATTGAGCTACAAGGCTTGGGATTTAGGTTTGAGCGCGAGGGCAATTATCGGTAACTATGTTTACAATAATGCATCATCCAACAGCTCCTTGCAGTCTGCTGCAACCAATGATTACCTTCAGAATGTTTACAGTTCTGCAGCTAATAACAAGTTTACGATACCAAGATATTTTTCTGATCTTTTTATAGAAAATGCTTCTTTCCTTAGGTTGGATAATGTAAATATAGGATACAATTTTAAAGATATTTTTGCGCCCGGATCCAGCCTAAGAGTTTATGGTATGGCACAGAATGTTTTTGTAATCACCAAATACTCGGGAGTAGATCCTGAGGTATTTAACGGAATTGATAATGGGTATTATCAGATGCCAAGAATTTACTCTCTAGGACTTAACTTTCAATTTTAATCAACAATGAAACATAATAAATACAAATCAATATCTGTGGCTGTAGCCTTTATGGCTCTATTTGCCACTACAACTTCTTGTGTAAATGATCTGGAGCAGGTTCCTATCACAGATGTAACATCATTAAGCGTTTTTTCGGATTTTGCCAATTACCCTAATGCATTAGCAAAATTATATGGTGGACTTGCGCACGGTGGACAGGAAGGTGGTGGTGGTAACGCCGATATCAATGGTATTGACGGTAACTTTTCCCAATACACCCGACAATTGTTCACGTTGCAGTCTCTACCTACAGACGAAGCTGTAATAGCTTGGAATGATGGTAACTTACAGACTATTCACAAAATGACCTGGGATTCACAAAATGAATTTGTTGGTGGGATGTACTACAGGATTTTTACAGAAATTGCCTTCTGTAATGAATTTATAAGAAATACTACTGATGACAAGCTCGCAAGTAATAATATTACGGGAAACAATCTGACAGAAGCTAAATATATGAGGGCAGAGGCAAGGTTCTTACGTGCTTTAGCATATTATCACGCTCTAGATCTTTATGGCAATGTTCCTTTTGTGAGAGAAGATTATATGCCTGGATCTGTTAACCCACCGGAAAGGATTACAAGACCAGAACTATTCAAATACGTTGAGTCCGAATTGCTAGCATGTGCAACAGATCTTAAAGATGCTAGAACTAACCAATATGCCAGAGCTGACAAAGGTGCTGCATGGGCTTTGCTTGCCAAGCTATATCTTAATGCAGAAGTGTATACTGGTACACCACGTTACAAAGATGTCATAACATATTGTGACAAAGTTACAGGTGCAGGGTATGCTCTTAAAAGCAATTATCAGGATTTATTCTTGGCAGATAATGATAAAAATAACAGTGAAGTTATTCTTCCGGTTGCTTTTGATGGACTAAGAATACAAACATCTGGAGGTACAACCTATATGGTACATGCTGCTGTTGGCGGATCTATGAAAGCTGATGACTTCGGAATTAGTGGTGGTTGGGGTGGTTTAAGAACTACCAAATCATACGTCGCATTATTTCCTTCTAATGACAGCAGAGGAAATTTTTATAAAAATGGTCAGAATCTGGAGATCAATGATCTAGGAACATTTACAGATGGTTATGGATTTATAAAATATAAAAATGTGACTAGTACTGGTGTTAAAGGATCTGATCCTTCAGGCAATTATGTAGATGCGGACCAACCTATTTTGAGATTGGGTGACGTTTATCTAATGTATGCGGAGGCTGTAGCAAGAGGTGCTGGTGGTGATCCTTCAAAGGCATTAGGCTATGTTAATGCTCTTAGGACAAGAGCAGGCGCACCTACTGTAAGCAGTATTGATAAAGATTTTATTCTTGATGAAAGAGGAAGAGAACTTGGTTGGGAAATGACTAGAAGAACTGATTTAATTAGATACGGTAAATTTACATCTGCCGCCTATCTATGGCCGTGGAAAGGTGGTACCAAAGATGGTTCTGCGGTAGCTGATTTTAGAAACCTCTATCCAATTCCTGCAAAAGATATCATTGCAAACAAAAACCTTATTCAAAATCCTGGATATTAAAAACTTGATAATAAATGAAAAATATATTTAAAATTTTAACCGTTGCATTAGTTTCCGTTTTTCTTTTTTCATGCGAAAAGGATGAGGATCAGGCAACGCTAGAACAACAGTCTTCTGCAACTATATCAGCAGACAAAACCACTGTTGTGCTTAATGAGGTTATTGCGTCTCAGCCAGCTGTTAACTTTGCTATATCGCAGGCACAATTCAATATCAAAATTGTACCTGTGCAACAATTGGAAATCGCTCTTAAAGGTGGTAATTTTAAAAATAGTTCTACAATTGATGTCGCCAACAATTTGTCAAAAATAGCAGTAACTAATGCTCAGCTGAATGCTGCGATGTATAGCATTGGCGCTACACCAGATCTTCCGAATCAAACAGAAGTAAGATTAAAAACGGTAGTAGGTTCTGCAGTATTTTATTCCAATGTGATTACCGCTACTATTACTCCGTATACCCCTAATCCCGATTTGATTTATCCAAAAATTCAGGTGCCAGGTGGATATGCTGGGGCGGCAGGTTATGACAATTGGCAACCAAATAATTCGCCTAATCTTTTCTCACCAGCAAAAGACGATAAATACAGAGGCTTTATTTACGTGTCTTCTGACAAAAGTGAGTTTAAGTTTGCAATCAATAATGATTGGGCCGGAAACAAAGGTGATGATGGATCTGGTACTGGCAAACTCAAAGTTGATGGCGCTAATATTCCAGCAAAAGTAGCAGGTACATATTATTTAAAAGTAGATTGGGCTGCTAACACTTACTCGGCAGTCTTGGCCAACTTTGGTGTCATTGGAGATGCAACACCAACGGGTTGGAACTCCGATACAGATTTTGTTTACAATCCAACTACAAAAACCTATGTTATCAACTCCATCGCATTATCATCTGGCGGCGTTTTCAAGTTCAGAGCTAATGATGGTTGGGATATAAAAATTCAGCCAGCCAGCGCCGATCAGGTATTGGTTTCTGGTAAAGCTGTTACAACTTACCTTACATCAGAAGGGACTGTAACAGGGGACAGCAGCTATAAAGTTGAGACCGCAGGTAATTATAAGATTGAGTTAGATCTTCATAACTCGGCCAATTATAAACTTACTGTTACAAAACTGTAATTTGAAATTATAAATAGAAAAGTGTTGCGGTTGCGCAGCACTTTTTTTATATTGTAGCAATATATAAACCTTAGAGAAAATGAAAAAAATCACCATTGGAGCAGTGTTGTTCTCATTGATGTTTACCGGGATTAATGCCCAAAACCTGAAGTCGCCAGACGGCAAATTTGAAATGAATTTCCAACTGAAAAATGGCGTTCCTTTTTATAATTTAAAGTATAATGGGAACGTAGTTGTAGAAGATTCAAAATTGGGGATTAGGCTTTTCAAGGATACTTCTATCAAATTTGCGTCTGAGATTGCGAAACCGGAAGATGCGACATTTGATCTTAACAACGGTTTTACAAAAACTGCTGAAAAAAGAGACTCGAAAAACGAAAATTGGCAACCGGTTTTAGGCGAGAAAAAAAACTATATCAATCATTATAATGAATTGGCCGTTACACTGAATCAGGCTGCGTCTGATCGCAGCATTGTGGTGAAATTTAGGTTGTTTAATGATGGTTTAGGTTTCCGCTATGAGTTCCCTCAGCAGAAAAACCTTAACTATTTTGTCATTAGGGAAGAAGATTCGGAAATCGATTTCCCAACAGATATGAAAGCCTGGTGGATCCCCGGAGATTACGATTCCCAGGAATATCAGCCTCAGACAACAAAAGTATCAGAAATCCCTGCCAGATGGGCACAATCTGTAGATTCCAATGCCTCTCAAACACCAATTAAAGATGCGGTGCAATCGCCACTGATGCTGAAAGTGGAAGGCAAATCACCATTGTATATCAATGTGGCAGAAGCCGCCGTTTTGGATTATCCGGCTTCCCACCTGGAAGTGGATGCTAAAAATTTCAAATTCAAAACCCATCTTACGGCAGACAGGCAAGGTGCCAAAGGTTATATCCAAACACCATCAACCACACCTTGGAGAACGATAATCGTTTCCCCGAAAGCCGAAGAAGTTTTGGATTCCAAAATGCTGTTTAACCTGAATGAGCCGACAAAATATACCGACACATCTTACATCCACCCAACAAAGTATATGGGCGTATGGTGGGAGATGATTATTGGGAAATCGCAATGGGCTTATTCTACCGCTGAAAATGTACATATTGGCGAAACCGATTTTTCTAAATTAACACCTAACGGAAAACACGCTGCAAACAATACCAAAGTTAAAGAATATATCGATTTTGCAGCGGCCAACGGCTTCAAAGGTCTTTTGATCGAAGGCTGGAACACGGGCTGGGAAGATTGGTTTGGGCACTCCAAAGAGTTTGTATTTGATTTCATCACGCCGTATCCGGATTTTGATATTAAAATGCTGAACGATTATGCACATTCCAAAGGGATTAAACTCATAATGCACCACGAGACTTCTGGCTCTGCAACCAATTACGAAAGATGGGCAGATAAAGCCTTTAAGCTGATGAATCAATATGGTTATGATGCGGTAAAAACAGGTTATGTTGGTGATATTATCCCAAGAGGTGAGCACCATTATTCCCAATGGACAATCAACCATTTTTACAGGATTGCCCAAAAAGCCAATGAGTACAAAATTATGGTTAACTCTCACGAATCGGTGAGGCCAACAGGCGAGAGCAGGACATATCCCAACTACGTCTCTGCCGAAGCTGCGCGCGGAACCGAGTTTGAGGCTTTTGGTGGTAACAATCCGGATCATCAGACCATTTTGCCTTTCACCAGGTGGATGGGCGGCCCGATGGATTACACACCGGGGATTTTCCAAACCAAACTGGATTATTATTTCCCAGGTGATCAGCGTTTTGTGAAAACCACTTTGGCAAAGCAACTGGCGCTTTATGTGGTGATGTATCAGCCGCTACAGATGGCTGCAGATTTGCCAGAGAATTACGCCAAACATATGGATGCATTTCAGTTTATCAAAGACGTGGCAGCGGATTGGGACGATACCAAAATCCTTTCCGCAGAGCCGGGAGATTACATCCACACAGCCAGGAAAGCTAAAGGAACGGACAATTGGTTTGTAGGCGGGATTACCGATGAAAACGCAAGGGATTTTACTGTGGATTTTTCCTTCCTTGATAAAGGTAAAAAGTACGAAGCAACCATTTACGAAGATGGTAAAGATGCAGATTATATCAACAATCCGCAGAGTTACCATATTTACAAAAAAACAGTGGACAGCAAAACAAAACTGCCTGTTCATTTGGTGAGAAGTGGTGGTTACGCCATTTCTGTAAAGCCAATTAAATAAAATACCGTTCCCTTTACAAAATTTTCGACATTTTTTGTAAAGGGATTTTTTTACATTTTCAGTTATATTCAAAATGAAAATAATCTTTTCTTCTGTCCTTTTATCCGCAGTTTTGATGACCTCTTTTGCCAAGTCCCAAGTGATAAAAAAAATCCTTGATGAGAAAAAATCCATTCGTCAGGATATATCTATTCCCATTAACGGTAACGAAACACAGCTGCCTGTATATATTATTAAAGGAGAAAAACCGGGACCGGTTTTCAGTATTGTCGCAGGAATCCACGGGTTCGAATATCCTCCGATTATTGCCGTTCAGCAGATGATAAAGGAAATTGATCCTAAATCTCTTAAAGGAACTTTGATTATTGTTCCCATAGCCAGTTTGCCGTCTTTTTATAAGAGAACACCATTTGTAAATCCGTTGGATAACAAAAATCTGAATAATGCTTTTCCGGGTTCTGAAAATGGTACTTACACCGATCAAATTGCCCATAAAATGACGACAGAGATTATTTCTAATTCGGATATTTTTCTGGATATACACGGCGGTGATGCCAACGAGGACCTTTTCCCGTTTGTATGCTACTATAACCGTGAAGATTTGGCGGACAAAACCAATCTTGCGCATCAACTCTCGGAAAAATCGGGGATTGCAACCGTGGTGTCTTATCCCTTCAATATCAGTTTAACTGAGCCTGCCAAATATGCTTTTAAACAAGCTACCCAACAAGGGATTACGGCATTGAGTATAGAAGCCGGGAAGCTTGGAAATGTGCAGGAAAATAACGTTAAACTCATAAAAAACGCTGTTTATAATATGCTCCATCATCTTAGGATGTACGATAGTAAAATTTCCGGCGTTTTAGCAAAACCAAAATTTTTTGATCGTCAGGATTATATCAAAGTGCCGCAATCAGGGATTTTTTATAGCCAGCTGAAAAGTGGCGACCAAATTCGTAAAGATCAAATTTTAGGATATATTACCGATGAATTTGGAAACAAAAAACAAGACATTATTTCTGAATCCGACGGTGTTATTTTATATAAAATAGGAACACCACCGGTGAACAAAGGGGAAACGCTTTTCTGCATCGGTTCTCAAAAATCAAGCTAATCACAATCGTATCATATGAAAAAAATAATCACAATATCAGCCATTATTTGTTCTGCGGTTTTCTATTCCCAGGTTCAGAAAGTAGAGCCGGCATTCTGGTGGAGCGGGATGAAAAATCGTGAACTACAATTATTAGTTTATGGGAAAGATATCCAGAATCTTCAACCAGAATTTTCAACCGGAATCAAAATCAAAGAAGTCAAAAAAGTTGAAAACCCAAATTACCTTTTCGTAACCATCGACACAAACGGCGTTCAACCACAGAAAGCAAAACTGAATTTCAAAAACGGAAATAAAATCGTTAAAACTATTGATTACGAATTTAAGCAAAGACAACAAAACTCCGCTAATAGGGATTCTTACAAGTCGTCGGATGTAATGTATCTGATAATGCCAGACCGTTTTGCTAATGGAAACCCGAAAAATGATAATACGCCGGACACTGCTGAAAAAGCAGACAGGTCAAAAAACGGTGGCCGCCACGGTGGAGATATTGCCGGGATTGTAAAAAACCTGGATTACCTTCAGGATTTGGGAATCACAACGGTTTGGAACACGCCTTTGTTAGAAGATAATGAACCAACTTATTCTTATCACGGTTATGCACAAAGCGATTATTACAAAATCGATCCACGCTACGGAAGCAACGAAGATTACAAAAATCTTGCAGATGAGCTTCACAAGCGGAAAATGAAACTCGTGATGGATTATGTGACCAATCATTGGGGTTCAAAAAGCTGGATCATCCAAGATTTGCCTTCCAAAGATTGGATCCATTATTGGAACGGGCAGGAAAATGGTTTCCAAAGAAGCAATTACAGAATGACGACGCAATTTGATACCAATGCAGCAAAAGTGGACGAAGCGGCTTGTATGGATGGCTGGTTTGATACCACAATGCAGGATATGAACCAAAGCAATCCGATGGTGGTGACTTATATGGCGCAGAACGCGATCTGGTGGATTGAGTATGCCGGTTTAGACGGCTTCCGTGTGGACACTTATTCTTACAACGACAAAAAAGGAATTGCAGATTGGACCAAAAAAATCACCGATGAATATCCGAAATTCAATATTGTGGGAGAAGTTTGGATGCACGATCAGGCGCAGATGGCTTATTGGCAGAAGGATTCCAAAATTGCAGCAATCGAGAACTACAATTCTCATTTGCCAAGTGTTATGGATTTCACCCTTCACGATGCGCTTGGTCAGGTTTTCCGCGAAGATGCCGGCTGGGACTCTGGGATGCAGCGGGTTTATGATAATTTTGCGAATGATTTCCTTTATCCCGACATCAATAATATTTTGGTTTTTGCTGAAAATCACGATACCAACAGGTTTAATCAGATTTTCCCGAAAGTTGAAGATTACAAGCTAGCAATGAGTTTGATCTTGACCATTCGTGGGATTCCGCAATTATATTACGGTTCTGAGATTGGAATGGCTGGTGACAAAAACAACGGTGGCGATGGCGAGATTCGTAAAGATTTTCCAGGAGGCTGGGCTGGTGATGCGAATAATGCTTTCACAAAAGCTGGAAGAACGGCTTCTCAAAACGAATATTTCGATTATACTAAAAAACTCTTGAATTGGAGAAAAACAAATGAGGCAGTTCACACCGGAAAGACTTTGCATTACATCCCGAATGATAATGTTTATGTTTATTTCCGATACACAGATAGCAAAAGAGTAATGGTTGTAATTAATAACAATACGAAAAACCAGACTTTAGATTTGAAACGTTTTTCTGAAGGTCTGAAGAATTATACGAAAGGAAAAGATATCATTTCTGACAAAGATTTTGATTTGAAATCCAATTTGTCAGTTCCTGCAAAATCTTCATTAATTTTAGAATTGAAATAAAGTCCCTCCAAGGATAATTTAATATTGGTTTACTCTGATTTTTCAAAAAAAAGTTGAAGGTTTTCCAAATTCTTTTTATCGCTTCCGGCGAAAATTTCTTTATCAGTTATAAACACCGGCCGTTTCAAAAAGCTGTAATGATCCAGGATCAAATGTTTAAAATCTTTTTCTGATAATGCTGAAACATCAATTCCCCTGGCTTTTATCTGCGTCGATTTTTTGCTGAAGAGTGATTCGTAGGATTTTGTTTGTTTATACATTTCATTTAATTCCTCTTCGGTGATAGGTTTAGACTTGATTTCACGCAGTTCCCAACCCGAAAGGTCATAATGAGCCATTATTTTTTTGCAGGTACCACAGGTTTTGAGGTAAAATACTTTTTTCATTATCCAAATTTACGTAGATTATTATAAATATTTCTAAATAGAAAAATAAGAAAAACTGCAAAAAAACCTTGCGGGTTAAAAAATCATTTATAAATTTGCTGTATCAAAACGGCATTAATAAAACCGATTTGTAAATATTTAACTAATGAAATCATTGAACACAAATACTTGGTGGTGGCTTTCAAACTCTTTGTCGGGTCTGGGAGGATTATCGGTGTTCTAATATCTTGAACTAACTATAACTCAATATAAAGGCTTTGACAATTTTTGTTAAAGCCTTTTTTTATGCAGGTTTCAGCACTTTGAAAACAGAAATCCTGAAAAATAAACAAACAATGAATTTAGAAACAATCATTCCTATAAAAACAACGGTAAAAGCTCAGCTGGCAGACCTTTTTACGCCTATCGGTATTTACCTGCGGCTTCGGGATCAGTTCCGGGATACCATTCTGCTGGAAAGTGCAGGAAATGCGGGGGAAAACAACAACTTTTCATTCATCTGTGTTAATGCCATTGCCGGGATAGAAATCAGGGATTATGACGAGGCTGAGATCAAATTTCCGCTTCAAAACCCTGAAAAGATCAGTCTTCAAGATCAAAATTTGCCGGAATTGTTGCAGCAGTTTTCACAATGTTTCCACTGCGATGTGCCAGAATATGAGATTGGGAAACAGGCCCAGGGATTTTTTGGTTATACAAGTTATGATGCGATCCCGTTTTTTGAAAATATCAAATTCAAGGAACAATCCGAGGAAAATAAAATCCCATTGATGCGCTACAGGCTTTATCAATACGTCATTGCCATCAACCATTACAATGATGAGATGTTTTTGATCGAAAACAGGATTAAAGGCCTCAGATCCGAGATGGCTACAATAGAAAACCTGATTCATCAGAAAAATGCGCCGGTTTTCCCATTCGGGATTTTGGGTGCGGAAACGTCTAACCTAACGGATGATGAGTATCTGGCTGCTGTTAATCTTGCCAAAAAACACTGTTTCCGTGGCGACGTGTTCCAATTGGTTTTGAGCAGGCGTTTCGAGCAGAAATTCCAAGGTGACGAGTTCAATGTCTATCGTGCCTTGCGAAATATTAATCCCTCGCCATATTTGTTTTTCTTTGATTATGGCGATTACAAATTAATGGGTTCCAGCCCAGAAAGTCAGCTCATCATCAAGGATAGCAAGGCCATTATCCATCCTATTGCCGGTACGTTTAAAAGGACAGGTAATGTAGAGCAGGATTTGCAGGCGGCCGAAGAACTTAAAAAAGACCCGAAAGAAAATGCCGAACATACAATGCTGGTAGATTTGGCGAGGAATGATCTCAGCATCCACGGAAAAAATACAACGGTTTCCAAATTGAAAGAGATCCATTTTTTCTCGCACGTCATTCATATGGTTTCCGAAGTTGTAGCTGAGGTTTCGCCAGACCAAAACCCTTACGAAATGATCGCCACCACCTTTCCTCAAGGCACTCTCAGCGGTGCGCCAAAATACCGCGCTATGCAGCTTATAGATGAACACGAAAAAACCTCCCGAAGTTATTATGCAGGTTGTATTGGCTTCGTAGGCTTTGATGGCAGTTGTAATCAGGCCATTATGATAAGAACTTTTTTGAGTAAAAATAGAACGCTTTTTTATCAGGCAGGTGCCGGGATTGTAGCCAAATCTATTCCCGAAAATGAACTTCAGGAAGTTAATAATAAATTGGGTGCTTTGAAAAAAGCGATTGTAAAAGCTGAAAAATTATGAAAATATTAGTATTCGATAACTATGATAGTTTCACTTATAATTTGGTTCAAATCATAGAACAAATTGTTGGTGAAAAAGTAGATGTTTTCCGTAACGACCAAATTCCCTTGAAAGATATTGAAAAATATGATAAAATAATCCTTTCCCCAGGCCCCGGAATTCCCGAAGAAGCTGGCATTCTGTTGGATGTGATTAAAAAATATGCGCCCACAAAATCAATATTTGGAGTTTGCCTTGGTCAGCAGGCTATTGCAGAAGCGTTTGGAGGCAGTCTCATCAATCTGTCCGATATCTATCATGGCGTAGCAACAGACGCCGTTCAAACGTCTAATCATAAAATTTTTGATGATCTACCAACTGTATTACAGGTTGGGCGTTACCATTCCTGGGCTGTTAATCCGGATGATTTTCCGGCAGATCTGGAGGTTACCAGCACAGATACTAACGGAATGATTATGAGCCTGAAACACAGGGTTTATGATGTTCACGCCGTGCAATACCATCCGGAGAGTATTTTAACACCTGATGGAAAAAAAATTTTAGAGAATTTTTTATTGAATTAAAATGAAACAAATCCTACAATATCTTTTCAATCACCAGACTTTGACAAAATCCGAAGCCAAAGCCATTTTGATTGAGATTTCACAAAATAAATTTAATGACAGCGAGGTGATCTCCTTTATCACTGTATTTCTAATGAGAACTATCACGCTGGGGGAGATGGAAGGTTTCCGCGAAGCGTTGCTGGATTTGGCAAAGCCTGCACACCTAGGGACTACAGATTTGGTAGACATAGTAGGGACTGGGGGAGACGGAAAAAATACCTTTAATATTTCTACATTGGCGAGTTTTATCGTGGCCGGAGCAGGGCAGAAGGTGGCAAAACAGGGCAACTATGGCGCATCGTCTATTTCGGGGTCGTCCAATGTTTTGGAAGAATTGGGTTACAAATTCAAAGATAATTCCGAAGATTTGAAGTCAGATTTGGAAAAAGGAAACATCTGTTTTCTGCACGCACCGCTGTTTCATCCCGCACTGAAGTCGGTAGCACCATTCCGCAAACAGTTGGGGCTCAAAACGTTTTTCAACCTTTTGGGGCCGTTGGTCAATCCAGCGCATCCCGATTTTACAATGATTGGTGTGGCCAGCCTAGAGATTGCCAGGGTTTATCAATATCTATTGCAAAAGCAGCAGCATCCTTTTATGATTGTTCACGCTTTGGATGGTTACGATGAAATTTCCCTGACGGGAGACACAAAAGTTTTCAGTAAAAATGGCGAAAAAATCTATTCTGCAGAAGATTTGAAATTTAAAAACATACATCCAGAAAGTATTTTCGGTGGCGAGAGCAAAGAAGAAGCGGCTCAGTTGTTTATCAAAATTCTGGAAGGCAACGGAACCGGAGAACAGAATTCTGTAGTTTTGGCTAATGCTTCCATTGCTCTGGAAAATACCGCAAAATATGGAAGTTATGATGATTGTTTAGCTATTGCAAAAGAAAGCCTGGAAAGTAGGAAAGCGTTACAATGTTTGAAAAACATTATTAATTAAAAATTAGAAAACCAAAAAAACTTTTTTAGGCTTTTGCATAGCTTAAAGAGCAATTGATAATCTTTACGGTTCAAAAAAATAAAAATGAATATCCTCTATAAAATCATAGAAAGAAAAAAACAGGAGGTTGAGAGCGCAAAATCTCATGTTTCTGTTCAGCGACTGAAAGAGTCAGCATTTTTCAACCGAGACACTTTTTCTTTAAAAGAAACAATCAGAACAAAATCCGGTATTATTGCCGAGTTTAAAAGGCAATCGCCAAGTAAAGGTATTATCAACGATAAGATCGCTCCTCTGGAAGTGGTTTCTGGATATGAAAAATTTGGGGCGAGCGCCGTTTCTATTTTGACGGATAAAGATTTTTTTGGTGGAAGTTTTGATGATATTCTAAATGTCAGAAATCATATTAATATTCCGATTTTGAGGAAAGATTTCATGATTGATGAATACCAATTTTACGAAGCAAAATCAATCGGAGCCGATATTATTTTGCTGATTGCAGCGTGTCTTTCGCCCACTCAGGTTTCAGAATTTACGGATTTGGCACATACTTTAAACCTCGAGGTGTTGCTCGAAATCCATTCTGAAGAAGAACTGAAACACATTAATAAAAATGTTGATTTTGTTGGGATTAACAACCGGAACCTGAAAGATTTTAAAGTAGATTTGCAGCATTCTGTAGATTTGAAAAATCAGCTTCCAAAAGATATTTTTTCAATCGCAGAAAGTGGAATTTATAATGAGGAAGACTTTAGATTTTTGAAAGAAAAAGGATTTGATGGGTTTTTGATGGGCGAATATTTTATGAAAGATAAAGATCCGGGCAAGAAATTAAGCGAATTTGTTTCCAATGTAGCAATTTAACAATAATGGAAAATCAAAAGCCAAAAGCCAGAAACCAGCCACTAATCAAAGTTTGCGGATTGAAAAAGCTTGATCAAATACAAGAATTGATCGATTTGGAAGTGGATTTCTTAGGTTTTATTTTCTACGAAAAATCACCAAGATATGTTTTGAATCATTTGAATCTAAAACAAATCTCAGAAATCAATCATCCCAGAAAAGTTGGTGTTTTTGTGAATGAAAATATGGATGAAATTGTTGAAATTGTTGAACAGGCAAAATTGAATCTTATCCAGCTTCATGGCGATGAAAATGAAGAGTTCATTTCAGAATTGAGACAAAAATTAAATTCAGAAATCGGAATTATAAAAGTCATCAGAATTGGAAATCAATCGTCTGAAGAATTACAAAAAATCATTAATCATCAGCCAAAAATTATCAACTACCTTTTATTCGATACAGATTCCAAAGCTTTTGGCGGAACAGGGAAAACCTTCAATTGGAATATTTTGAACGATATCGAAATTCCAATTCCCTATTTTTTGAGCGGTGGAATTTCATTGAAAAATGCAAGGAATTTAGAAAATATCACTCAAAAACCTTACGCTCTTGACGTCAATTCAAAATTTGAGATCGAAGCTGGAAATAAAGATTTAGGAAAAATAAAAGAATTAAAAAAAATATTAGAAATATAGATTTTTTACAGGAGAACAGATGCTCAGTTTTTTGATATTGATCATCTCTGTAAAATTCCCTTATAAAAAAAACAATTATGAATTACCAAAGCCCAGATACAAACGGTTATTATGGCAATTTCGGAGGTGCTTTTGTTCCCGAAATGCTTTACCCAAATGTTGCAGAACTTCAGGAGAAATACCTGGATATTATGGAATCTGAAGAATTTCAGGCAGAGTTCCAGGATCTTTTGAAGAACTATGTCGGCCGTGAGACACCACTTTATTTTGCGAAAAACCTCAGTAAAAAATACGCCACCAATATTTACCTTAAAAGGGAAGACCTTAACCATACCGGAGCGCACAAAATCAATAATGCATTGGGGCAGGCTTTGCTGGCTAAAAAATTAGGTAAACACAGGATTATTGCTGAGACAGGTGCCGGGCAACATGGCGTTGCAACAGCCACAGCTTGCGCTTTACTTGGTTTGGAGTGCATCGTTTACATGGGCGAAGTGGATATTGCAAGACAGGCTCCCAACGTTGCACGCATGAAAATGCTGGGTGCAAAAGTGGTTCCCGCAACGTCCGGATCCAAAACCCTAAAAGATGCCGTAAACGAGGCGCTTCGTGACTGGATCAATAATCCATCTACCACGCACTATATCATTGGTAGTGTGGTGGGGCCGCATCCTTTTCCGGATATTGTAGCACGGTTTCAAAGCGTTATTTCTAAGGAAATCAAACAGCAATTGAATGAAAAAATAGGAAGGGAAAATCCTGATTACCTGATTGCCTGTGTAGGTGGTGGAAGCAATGCCGCAGGGACTTTTTATCATTTTGCAAATGACGAAAGTGTTAAACTGATTGCTGCTGAAGCCGGCGGATTGGGCAAGGACTCGGGGAAATCTGCGGCGACTACTTTTCTGGGGACTTTAGGTGTTCTGCATGGTAGCCAAAGTCTGGTGATGCAGACGGAAGACGGTCAGGTGATAGAACCTTATTCAATCTCGGCTGGTTTGGATTATCCGGGCATCGGCCCTTTGCACGCCAACCTTTTCAAAGAAAAAAGAGCAGAGTTTTTCAGTGTTAATGATGATGAAGCCTTGCAATCTGCATTTGATTTGACCAGAACTGAAGGGATAATTCCGGCGTTGGAAAGTGCACACGCTTTGGCTGTTCTTGACAAAAAGAAATTTGAAAAAGATGATGTGGTGGTCATTTGCCTGAGTGGCCGTGGCGATAAGGATATGGAAACGTATTTGAATGTACAAAGCACAATGTAATATGTACAAAGTATCACATTAATTAATTTTTAAATACAGTTTACATCATACTTTTTACAATCTTATGAAAAAACTAAATATATATTTTACAGCAGGTATCCCAAAGCTGGAAGATACCGGAAAAATCGCCCGCCTTATTCAAGAGTCCGGAGCAGATATGATGGAAATTGGGATTCCTTATTCGGATCCAGTGGCAGATGGCCCTGTGATTCAGCAGGCACATCATCTGGCACTTGAAAACGGGATGACAATCAAAAAATTATTTGAACAATTAGCAGAAATCAAGGATTCGGTGACAATTCCGAAAGTATTGATGGGATACTTTAATCCTGTTTTACAGTTTGGTTTTGAAAAGTTTTGTGCCAAATGTCAGAAAGTGGGCATCTCTGGATTGATAATTCCTGATCTGCCTCCTTTTGAATTCGAAAGGCACTATGGTTCTATTTTAAAAAAACATGGTATCAATTTTACCTTCCTTATAACGCCTGAAACCTCGGTGGAGAGAATCAAATATTTGGATTCGCTAAGTTCGGGATTTTTGTACGCCGTGAGTTCTTCATCCACTACAGGAAAAGAAAATGTGCAGCTTAAGAATGAAGATTATTTTGAACGGATTGCTTCACTGAAACTTAAAAATCCAGTTTTTATCGGTTTTGGTATCAAAAATCATAATGATTTTCAAAGTGTAACCGAAAAGGCTGATGGTGGAATTATAGGAACGGCATTTGTGAAAATCCTTCTGGAAAATGAAGATTGGAAAGAAAAGGCATTTGATTTTATAAAAGCAATTAAAGCATAAAACACAAAAAGCTCCCGATTTGGTAGTCATGGTCGGAAGATTTTTTCTTCCGATTTTTTTTGTTTTTTTTAGAAAAAA
>NZ_JBWEYV010000013.1:0-100917 GCF_056329745.1 Epilithonimonas sp.
TTTTGTAAAGTTAAAATCTTTAACATTTGTTGCACTAGATTTCTGAACCGGCGAAGTATATTACCGGGTATGACTTCAGGGTATTGGTAATCAATCATAAAATGGTGGCTGCTGCAAGAAGGGTTCCCGCCCATGTGGTTGGCGACGGCGAGCTGAACCTGCAACAGCTTATTGATAAAGAAAACACAGATCCCAGAAGGGGTTATGGCCATGAAAATGTGCTCACCGAAATAGAAGTGGACAAAGATACCAATGAACTGTTGGAAAAGCTGGATTATACGCTGGAAACTGTACCGCAAAAAGGCGAAATTGTTTATCTGAAATCTACAGCCAACCTCTCCACAGGTGGTACTTCTATTGATGTGACGGATATGATTCACCCTGAGAATATTCAGATGGCTGAAAGGATTTCCAGGATTATAGGTCTGGATGTTTGCGGCATCGACATTATGGCAGAAAACCTCACGCAACCCCTCAAAGAAAGTGGTGGTGCCATACTGGAAGTGAATGCTGCACCAGGTTTCAGGATGCATCTGGCGCCGAGTGAAGGTCTTCCAAGAAATGTGGCGGCTCCGGTGGTGGATATGCTTTATCCACCGGGGAAAGAATTCAGGATACCAATTATTGCTTTAACGGGAACCAATGGGAAAACGACAACGACAAGAATTCTGGCACATATTGTTAAAAACAATGGTAAGAGAGTAGGTTTTACCACTTCAGACGGGATATACATCCACAATACATTGCTAGAGAAAGGAGATACGACAGGGCCAATGTCTGCCGAATTTATTCTGAAAGATCCTACGGTGGAATTTGCTGTGTTGGAAACGGCACGCGGTGGAATTTTGCGTTCAGGATTGGGTTTTGGAACTTGTGATATCGGAGTTTTAACCAATATCAAAGAAGATCATTTAGGGATTAGTGATATCCATAATCTCAAAGATCTCACCCGGGTAAAACGTGTGGTGCTGGACAGTGTAAAGAAGGACGGTTGGTGTATCCTGAATGCAGATGACGAATATTCTATGAGGCTGGCTGGTGATCTTCAGTCCAAAATTGCTTTATTCAGTCTGGATGAAAATAATCCACATATCAAAAAATTTGCAAAAGAGGGTAGAATAACCTGTGTATGCGAAGAAGGTTTTGTGACCATTAAAAAAGGCGAATGGAAAATACGCATAGAGCGTGTTAAAAATATTCCGATTACGATGGAAGGTAAAGCCAAATTTATGATTGCTAATGTGTTGGCGGCTTCGTTGGCGGCCTACGTTTATGGATTTGAGATTCCTAATATTGCACTGGCACTTACCACCTTTATCCCAAGTGCGCAACTGACCCCGGGAAGACTTAATGTTTTCAATTTTAAGAACTTTAAGGTGATGATTGACTTCGCGCATAATCCTGCCGGGTATGAGGCTATCGAAGATTATCTTAAGAATGTGGAGTCGAACAAAAAAATCGGAATTATTTCTGGGGTGGGAGACCGCCGTGATAATGACATCCGAGAGTGTGGTAAAATCGCGGCAAGGATGTTTGATCATATTATTATCCGAAATGAGAAACATCTGCGTGGTCGTACAGAAGATGAGATCAATGGATTAATCATTGAGGGGATAAACAGCTCTGGAAATGATGTGAGCTATGAGATCATTCCTAAAGAAATTGATGCACTGAAACATGCCATGAGCCTTGCCGAGGAAGGTACATTTATAACAGCACTTAGCGATGTCATCAACAATGCTATAGAAATAGTGCAGGAGTATCAGGCAAGGGAATTACTGGATGAACAATAATCACCCTATTTTAAATCAAAAAAGACAGCTTGTTTCATAGGCTGTCTTTTCTCTTGTTAAATTGAATTATATAAATTTCTAATCCAAAGGTTTCCTTCCGGAAATAATGTTAAACAATACAACAATGACAGCAATTACCAGAAGTACGTGAACTAGATATCCTGTACTCATCCCGGGTACAATACCGAGCATTCCTAAGAGCCATACAACAATGCAAATAACGGCTACAAGCCATAATAGATTTCTCATAATAATAAATTTTTTGGTGTGATTATATTGCTTTAAGCATAATCTGTGCCTTTTAATTTGTTATGATCTAAATCCTGTAGCGTTTGGAAGTTTTATAATAGTTGTAGAATGACAGGAAAATGGTCACTATATCCACCCATATAGCGTGACCCCGAATAAGTTCTTAGCGGAAACTGTTTGTTTTTTCGGTCCTTATTTCTGAGTTTTTCAGGGCTGTAGATTGTTGCTTCTATACTTTGAAATCCCAATAAATTGGAAAAGTCATTGCTGATCATTAGTTGATCGAATCCAAGTCCTTTTTTCCCATGGAATGTAGAATACTTGCTCTGCTCAAATAGTTTTAAAAAAGGATTAAACAATGCTTTTTCCTCATCTTCAAAAGATAAAAATTTCTCAAGAATATCGCTGTTGGGATCTTCATTAAAATCACCCATGACCATTACAGCTTCTTGCTTTTCCATAATTGCCTGAACTATTTCTTTCAATTGTCCAAGAATTTGGTGCCGAAGGCCTTGTTTGATGTCGCGTTCCCGTTTTGATGGCAAATGAAGTATAAAAATATGAAGTGGTTTTCCCATGTACATCATCTTGACATGAAGAATATCGCGGGTTTCCAAATTTTGATAATCTGCATGTTGTAAACGTAACACCTGATAATTGTCCAATGAAAAAACAGATTGATCGTAGAGCATTGCAACACTTAGGTTTCTAGGATCGGCAGATTTTTCATAGATAATACCATATCCTTTTACAACAGAATCCTGGCGTACCAAGTCTTCCAAAACAGAGATGTCCCCAATCTCGGCAAGTCCAATTACGCTGGGTTTACAGCCATAATATTGACTGATAAGATCGAACACTTGGGCTATTTTTCGAAGTTTCAACTGGTATTTGTATTGATCCCAGTTGCGCAAGGAAGATCTTCCAAAAGTGTCATTGTCCGGTGGATAAAAATTTTCAGTGTTATAAAACATGAAGATTTCTGACCCTCTTTTTTCTACCATCTTTTACGCCTCATATAGATAAATGTGATGATGACAATAAGTGCCATGAGCCCCAATGTGAAGAAATAACCGTTTTTGTGGTGCAGCTCCGGCATATTGTCAAAGTTCATCCCGTAGATCCCTGCAATAAAGGTGATTGGCAAAAAATAAACAGAATAGATGGCCAGCAGTTTCATTACCTGATTGGCTTTTTGATCAGAGAGCGCCAAAAACATAGAGATGAGGTTGACCGTTTGTGCATTTACATGGTCAAAATCGGCAATCACATCTTTTTGTTTGTCCAGGAGGTCCATCACTTCCACTTCCTGCAAATCAAGTGTCTTGAACTTGGTAATCCAATCCGCAGAGATATTCAGGATTCTCGTATTGAGACCGGATTTTCTCTTTAATTTATAAAGCCTGCGAATCTGATAGGTTTGGTTGGTGTTTTTCAGAAATATTTCGTTTTCTATAGTGTCCATCACTTCCAGCAATGTTCTGCTCTCATCATCAAAGGTTTTGATAATCTTTAGCGCCAGTCGCAACGCCAATCCATCGCGGGAAAGATCAACTGGATTATCACGTTCCAATTCTTCAAAAACCTCATTAATGCTTTGACTTTTTGATCTGTGCGTCGTAATAATAAGTCCAGGAACCAAAAAAATACCAAGTTTGGTACTGATGTCACTCATATTATTGAGTGTTCTGCGTTCCATATCGGTAGATTCTCTGGTCAGGAAAAATTTGACCTGATCCACTTCTTCATATTTAGGCAGGTGATTGGGATCTACGGTATCTTCCAGCAAAAGTTCATTGATATGATAGCGCTCGTGCATAAAACGCAGATCTTCATCCGTAGGCGCTACCACGTCTAGCCATTCCCAATCGGCATGTTTGTATTTCAGTTCTATAGGCATACAACAAATCTAATTAAAATCCCGACAAATATTGAAGTTGGACAACTTTTTTCACTTAAAATTTTCCAATTAAATCCTATTTTTTTTCAGAGAAAAATAAGTAATTGTCAGCCAAATGTAAACACAGTTTGGCCATTAATCCAACATAAGTTAAGTTTTTAAGTTTTTTTTAGGCTAATCTTATTCCGTATAAAAACTTATGTATTAAATAAAATAATTATTTTTGCCGATAATTTTAAATCAGAACAATGTTTAAAAGTGTAATAGCTGGTGTAGGACATTATGTGCCAGAAAATATAGTGACCAACGACGATCTTTCTAAACTGATGACCACCAATGACGAGTGGATTACCGAGCGAACCGGCATCAAAGAAAGGCGGCACCGCAAAAACCGTACAGATGCAGAGGAAACCACCTCATTCTATGCGTTAAAAGCGTCTGAAATAGCACTGAAAAATGCTAACCTTACCGCTAAAGATATTGATTATATTGTCTTTGCAACATTGTCCCCGGATTACTTTTTCCCGGGATCGGGAGTTCTTTTGCAGGATATGCTGGGTTGCAATACCATAGGAGCGCTGGATGTGAGAAACCAATGTTCGGGTTTTGTGTATGCCATGAGTGTTGCCGATGCATTCATAAAATCAGGTTTGTATAAAAATGTGTTGGTTGTAGGCGCAGAAATTCATTCTTTTGGTTTGGATTTTTCGGATCGTGGGCGTGGTGTTTCGGTTATTTTTGGTGATGGTGCCGGTGCTGTGGTTTTGTCCGCAACGGAGGATGACACCAAGCAGGGTATTTTATCCGTCAATATGCACTCGGAAGGGAAATATGCTGAGGAACTGGCTGTGAAATTCCCTGGGACCAAGTTAGGCTGGAGCGATACACTTCTTACAAACCCCGATTCTATAAAACCAGAGGATATTTATCCGGTGATGAATGGTAATTTCGTCTTTAAACACGCAGTTACCCGTTTCCCAGAAACCATTATGGAAGCTTTGAACAAAGCAGGTAAAACAGTAGATGATCTTGATTTGCTGATCCCGCATCAGGCCAATATCAGGATTGCGCAATATGTGCAGCAATTGTTGCATCTGCCAGATGAGAAAGTCTTTATCAACATTCAGAAATATGGGAATACAACAGCGGCTTCTATCCCAATTGCTTTGAGCGAAGCCATTCAGGAAGGGCGGATGAAGCGTGGCGATCTCGTTTGTATGTCTGCTTTTGGAAGTGGATTCACCTGGGGAAGTGTCCTTTTCGAGTATTAATGTTGTAAATCAATCATAGAAAACCCGAGGATTAGCTTCGGGTTTTATTTTATCATTGTCAGAAATTAATCAAATAAAATCATAATAGCCATTAGATTTTCCAAGGATTTTCTGGTCGTCAGAATTCAGCCATTTTTTAAGGACTGTTGCGTAAATTTTCCTGAAATCCTCTGTGTAGATCAAATCTCCATAATTGAGGTTTTCCAAATCCGGTAGAGGATTCAATAATCCTTTTTTCTTTAGCCCACCGCTGATGAAAAACATTTGATTCGCGGTTCCGTGGTCGGTTCCGTTGCTTGCATTTTGAGCTACGCGGCGGCCAAATTCGGAGAAAGTCATAATGATCACATCCCCAAATTTTCCACTTTCTTTCATATCTTTTGTAAAAACCTCTACCGCGTCATTAATATTTTTGAATAATTGGTTTTGACGCGTATTTTGGTTGGTGTGCGTATCAAAACTTCCAGTTGAGAGGTAATAGACCTGCGTGTTAATATCCGATTTGATCAGCGAAGCGATGGTTTTAAAATCCTTCCCGATTTGAGTGTTAGGATAAGTTTTATCGGTCGGTTTGGCCTTGCTTTCTTCAAAAATATAACCTGAGTTGCTGATGGCATTACCCAATGTATTATAGAGGTAGGATGCCAAATCGTGCTCGTGGTCATGGTTTTCTGCTGCCAATTTTTTGTATAGAGATTCCTGACTGTTGTCAAAAAGTTTTTTAGGATCTTTGAAGGCGATGGCTTTGTTGTTTTCGCCCTTCATTGCAAGGCTCAGCAGATCATCCACTTCTATGGCCTGTGTTGGTTTTTGGCAGTTATGGCAGGCTTCATCCAAATAGCGGCCAAGCCATCCTGTATTGATGAACTGATTGCTGTCACTGGCAGATTGCCAGATATCCATACTACGGAAGTGGGACTTGTTGGGATCTGGATAGCCTACGTTGTTCATCACGGCCAGCTCTCCGTTGTCATACAGTTCTTTAAAGAATTTCAGATTGGGATTGATGCCGGCTTCGTCGGTTAAAAGTAGTGCATCGTTTTCCTTAATAGAAATTTGGTTCCGGACTTTATAATAGATGTCATTTTTTACAGGGATGATGGTATTAAGGCCGTCATTGCCACCAGACAGCTGCAGGATGATAAGGGTCTTTCCGTTCATTTTGATGGCTTCTGGCAGCGTTAGGGCTTTCAAAAAATTAGGGAACAGGAAGGAGGCTGCGGCAAGGCCACTGGTGGTGAGAAAGGTTTTTCTGTTGATAATCATCTGGTTGTTTTTAGCAAAGTTGGTATTCGGGAGTGGACATAATACTGATCATAAGATGTTTTTTACTTTTTTCAGTATTGAAGGTCGTAATCAGGGTTTCCAACTGATTGGTAGGGTTGGATAGTAGCAGGTTGTAAAGGTCCTGATTGAGTATGTTGGCAATACTTTCCCAATGAATGGTAATGGTATTTTGTTTATTATTGACTACAATATTCTTTTCAGATTTTCCCATATTGACATCATCATTGGACTTTGGTTCTATATCCAGCGTTTTGTATCCGGCCATCACGGCAGGAATTTTCATCCTGAGTAAAAGGGTAGAGGCATCAATCCAAGAAACGCCGCTTGGCCAGCCGGCAACATTGGGCGGCTGTAATAATTCTTGACCCAGCAGTTTTTCAAAATTGTACACTGTGTCGCGGTTCTGTAGATCCATTGGTAAAATTCTGCGAATGCCCACGATGAGTTCTACCGGAGATTTTATTTTGGCACCTATATTATTTCCTGAGTAAAACCAGTCCGATAGGAAAATCTCATCCAGTAATGACATGATATCATAGTTGGATTTGTAGAACTTTTGACTTAGGGCTCGGATGATGTTGTCATCAGGATTTTCATTCACAAAAAAAATATAGATCTTTCTAGCGATAAATTCTGCGCAAGCCGGTTTTTCCAGTATGATATTGATGATATCGGTTCCATCAAAATCGCCGCTTTTTCCCAAGAATTCTTTATGACCTGTGTCATGCTGTTTTTTATTATCTGTAAAGATTCCCAGATTGTTATAGCTCCAACCTGTAAAAGCTCTTGCAGACTCGCGGATATCTTTTTCGGTATAATTTCCCCTTCCCAATGTGAAAAGTTCCATCAGTTCACGGGCAAAATTTTCATTAGGCTTGGCTTTCTTGTTCTGTTGATTATTAAGAAAATTGAGCATGGCAGCCGATTTTGAGACCTGAAATAGCAATTCCCGAAAGTTGCCCAGCCCATGTTGGCGAAAAATTTCTATAATTTCTTTATTAAAAAGTGCCTGCTGAATCCTGGTGGCAAAATGGCCGTGCCAGAAGAGTGCCATTTTTTCCTGAAGTTGATTCGGGGTCTTCACCATCTCCTCATGCCATGCTTTTTTTACAGCATTATTATAATTCTGGTTAAAAACATTCACTTGCTTTTTGTCTGTCAGTTGCGACATTTGCTGATATTCTTCCATTGTAATTCCTGGAAAATCAGGCTGTAGCGGTTGATATTGCTCGCGGTTGCTGATACTTTTGTAAAGAAGTTTGGTCTTAGAATTTCTGTATATCTCTATATCATTATGATGGATTCCAAATCCAGCCCGGGAAATCAAGTGTCTGTTTTTTGTCAAATTATCCATAGTTCGGTAATTGTTTTAGTTGGAGCATTTTGTCACATCATAGTTAAATATGTCATTTCAAATTTATGATTGTGTTAACTAAAATTAATATTTGTACATGTTATAAAATTTTGAAAATGAAGTGGTTATTTTTATTGATGACTTTATCCAGCTTAGTCAATTAACGTTTGGCACGGTATTTACAAGTAAGACCATTGTAAAATTTAAAATTTAAAAATATGAAAACTTTAAAGCAGTTGGTATTAGGATTAGGAATATTGGCAGGTGGACTGGCATCGGCTCAAAGTGCTGATATGACTAATATGTTAAAAGTAGGTCTTAACGGTGGTGTTTCTACAGGAGGAAATACAGCCGCTAACTTAGGAGCTGATTTATCTTACCAAAATTTGATTACGCCGGGATTTGGTCTAGGTATCGCTACAGGATATAATCATTACTTTGCCAAAGACAGAACAATTAACGGTGTTAATGTAAAAAATAACGATTTCGGAGTAATTCCGGTTGCTGCATTGTTCAGAATTTATCCTAAACAAATGGGCTTCTATTTTGGAGCTGACTTGGGATACGGTTTTATCGTAGGTAATGATAAAGTTGCCGAAAATGTGAATGTGGACAGACCAGACGGAGGTTTTTACATCAAACCAGAAATTGGTTACCACAACCGTGATTGGAATTTCTTTGTACAGTATAACAAAACGTTTACTGGAGACAAAGGACAGATTGCCGACCAAAAATATAATGCCGGAGCTATCGGTGTAGGATTTGGTTACAACATTCCACTAGGAAAATAAGACGTTGTTTCTACAACAAATAATTAAACTATGATAACATTAACGCCCTCATTTTAAATGAAGGCGTTAATTTTTTTAAAAACTTACCATAGATCAATTTAGTTTTGAATGATTCTAATTAAATTTGCGACATTAAATAAATAAAATAATGAAAAAATTATTATTACTTGCCGTTTTAACGGGCGGATTGGCATTTGGACAAACAAAAAAAGTAACAAGTTCTGATGTTCACTAGTGGGGTTACAAAATTGCCAAGACAGAAGCTTCTTCGCATGACGGTAAAGTGAATGTTAAATCCGGTGATATTGTTTTGAAAAATGGAGCAGTTGTTGGCGGAACTTTTGTTTTGGATATGACTTCTATCAATGCTACAGATCTTTCCGGAGAATATCAAACAAAATTAAACGGACACCTTAAAAACGGTGACTTTTTCGAAGTAGAAAAATATCCAACTGCGACTTATAAGATTACTTCTGTAAAGAAAAATAGCAATAAAAACTACAATTTTGTAGTGAATGGTAATCTTACTGTAAAAGGTAAAACCAATGCGGTTTCTTTCCCTGCGAAGATTACGTCTAACAAAGGTGTGATCACTTTGGAGTCTGATAAGTTTTCTTTTGACAGACAAAAATTTGATGTGGCTTACAAATCTACAATGCAGGATGTGATGGTAAAAGATGATGTTGATATGAAAATCAAAGTGTCAGCAAAATAATTTCTTAACGGAATATCAATTTTTAAGAGCAGATTTTTTCTGCTCTTTTTTTGTTTGTAACTTTGGATTACAAAACATAAAATCACATTGAAATTATACATCGTAAGCGGTTTGGGTGCCGATCAAAAAGTGTTGGAGAAACTGACTTTCAATCCAGGGGTAGAACCTGTTCATATCCCATGGCTAATCCCTGAAAACAATGAAGATTTTCATCATTACATTACAAGAATGGCGGATTTGATTGATAGTTCGGATGATTTTTATCTTCTGGGGTATTCTTTCGGAGGAATTATTGTGCAGGAAATTCATAAAATAAAACCCGCTAAAAAAGTGGTGATTTTGGGAAGTATCCGTTCGGATAAAGAAAAATCGCGGCTGATAAAGATAGGCGAAATAAGCAAGCTGCCGAGTTATATTCCTGTGCGTTTTTTCAATGAGAAAAATGCGAGTTTTTATACTTTGTTTAGAAAGTTGTTTGATCCTAAAAACCCAGCTTTGATGCAGTATTTTCGTGTTCGCGATCCCTACTATCTTAAATGGTCTGTGGAAAAAATTTCGGCTTGGCGTTTTGATGCTCTCGATGATGTTATCCAGATTATGGGTGATCGGGATATTGTGTTTCCAATCAAAAATTCTCATCCAGATTATGTCATAAAAAATGCGACCCATCTTTTCCCGGCTACCAAAGCCAAACAGGTCTCCGAAATCCTGAAAAAAATATTTGTTTAAAATTAAGTTTAAAAAACCATTGTTAACTGGATTCTCTTACGTGCTTCGTCCACTTCGGTCACCTTCACCATAATGTGCTGGTGCAGCTTGACAACCTCGTTAACATCGGATACAAAACCATCCTTGAGTTGCGAGATGTGAATCAATCCACTTTCTTTGATTCCAAGATCTACAAAACATCCAAAAGCGGTGATGTTATTAATGATTCCAGGTAAAATCATCCCTGGTTTTACATCTCTTATTGATTTTACATTCGCATCAAATTCAAAAACCTTGGCGGCTTTCCTCGGGTCAAGACCCGGTTTTTCCAGCTCTTTTAGAATATCTTTGATACCGATAATACCGATGTGATCAGAAACATATAGTTCAGGATTAATCTGGTTGATTTTATCCTTGTTGGCAATCAGTTCATCTGTTTTAATTCCGAGGTCTGCAGCCATTTTCTCAACGGTTTTGTACGCTTCGGGATGAACGGCAGAATTATCCAGCGGATTTTCACCATTCTTGATTCTCACAAATGCGGCTGCCTGCTGGTAAGCTTTCTCACCAAGTCGAGGTACTTTTTTAAGATCTTTCCTTTGTAAAAACGCACCATTCTCGGATCGAAAAGCAACAATGTTTTCTGCCATTTTTTCACCAATCCCCGAAACGTAACTCAGGATGGATTTGCTGGCAGTGTTGAGGTTGATACCTACCGAATTAACAGAGCGCACAACGGTCAAATCCAATTCTTCTTTCAGTTTTGTTTGATCTACATCATGCTGATATTGACCTACTCCAATGGATTTTGGATCTATTTTTACCAGTTCAGCCAAAGGATCTGCCAGTCTCCTGCCAATGGAAACGGCTCCGCGCACCGTCACATCAAAATTGGGGAATTCATCCCTAGCAATTTTACTCGCAGAATAAACAGAGGCACCCGCTTCCGAAACTACAAAGACCTGAATTGGTTTGTCAAAAGCAATTTTTTTAATGAAAAATTCAGTTTCGCGGCTGGCTGTGCCATTACCAATTGAGATGGCCTCTATGTGGTAGGCATTAACCATAGACCGGATTTTTTTCATTGCCATCGCTGTTTCATGTTGTGGCGCATGCGGATAGATGGTTTCGTTATGCAATAGATCGCCTTTCTCATCCAGACAAACGATTTTGCAACCTGTCCTGTAGCCGGGATCTATCGCCAATATTCGTTTTGCGCCCAAAGGAGGAGCCAGCAAAAGCTGTTGCAGGTTATCCGAAAAAACCTCAATAGCTTTGGAATCTGCCCTTTGTTTTGCCTCCTGCAGGACTTCATTGGAAATAGCGGGCTCCAGCAATCGTTTGTAAGCATCTGCCACGGCCAGCTGTATTTGTTCTGAAGAAGAATTTCGATTTCTGATGACAGCCCTTTCTATAATGTCCAGCGCTTCATTTTTATCTGTTATGACAGCCACTTTCACGAAGCCTTCTTGCTCGGCACGCAACATGGCGAGGAGCCTGTGTGAAGGTATTCGGCTTAAAGATTCTTCCCAGTCAAAATATTGGGAAAATTTTTGAGCGGATTCATCTTCTTTTTTTGCTTTCACTACTTTGGAAACAATCATTGCTGTTTTCTGGAATAACCGCCGTAGGTTTTTCCTTACAAAAAGGTTTTCATTTATCCATTCTGCAATAATGTCACGTGCGCCCTGCAGTGCTTCGGTTTTATCAGCCACATCTTTATTCACGTATTTGCCAGCAATAAAATCGATATCGTCGCCTCGCTGGCTCATGATTATTTTAGCAAGCGGTTCCAGACCTTTCTCCCTGGCGGCGTCGGCTTTTGTCTTGCGGCGTTTTTTGAAAGGGAGGTAAAAATCTTCTAGTTCCTGCAAATCAAAAGATTGCATTATTTTTTGCCGAAATTCATCAGAAAGAGCCTGTTGTTCCTCAATGGATTTGATGATGCTTTCCTTACGTTTTTGGATGTCATCAAACTGTTTACTCAGTTTTTGGATTTGCTCAATCTGCACTTCATGCAGGTTTCCGGTTCTATCTTTTCTATAACGCGCAATAAAGGGAATGGTGCAGTCTTCGGCTAAAAGTTGGATAGTGATGTCAATATTTTTTGACGAAATATTTAAGGATTGATGAATGTAATCTGTCTTTGTCATGAGCGATGTTGAAGCGCAAAAATACAGACTTTTTTATGATTGTCAGATCAAATTAAGTTGTATTTGATTATGAGATCAAAATGCTAAAACCAGTCTTTTACCATTGGGGAAATTGTTATTCCAGAGTTTTTCAACTTCATTGAAATGAATGATTTCTGTATCCGCTATTATTTTTTTTGCCGCTGCCAGTTCAAACACTTCGGGGATAATTTTGGTAATCAGTTGTTTCATTTCATCCTTTGTCCAGCTTCCAAGACCTGAACCGCAGATTTGGACGTCGGTACTTCTTAATATTTGTGATGACAACTGAATGTTTTCTCCGGTTATTGATCCCACAGAAACAAATTTTAATGGGTTAGAAAAATTTCCGTCTCCTTTTACAGATGATAAAATTAATTCTGCAGTATGGCCCCAAAGATAATCTATAACAATGTTGATGTTTTTCTGTTGATGGATTTCCTTCAATTGCCCACAAAAGCTTTTGTCATCCTGATTGGTAGATATCACGATATTTGCTCCTAGTTCCTCTAATGCTTTGAGAGATTCAGGGTTTCTACCTGTTGCTATAATTGTTCCGGCGCCATAATGTTTTGCGAGCTGTATCGCAATTTTTCCGGTAAAACTTGTAGCACCGTTAATCAAAACAGTATCGCCTTTTTGTAATCCTCCGCGGAAAAGCATTGCCATGGCAGAACCAGCAACTGCATTGGGCAACGCTGCTGCAGTGGCATCATCCAACAGTTGAGGGATCTTGATGATTTTGTTCTTGTCTACAACTGCTTTTTCGGCCATCATGCTGCTTCCTAATGCGTAAACACGGTCTCCATTTTCCAGTGTTCCTACACCATCGCCACCAGGAATTTTTGCCTTTGATAAATCATTTTCGGTAGAATAATGTGTTCCTGATGCCTGTGATTTGTCCAGATGTTTGATGGCGGCAGCGGTAATGTTGATCACCATTTGCTGATCGTTGCTTGGTTGTGGCTCAGGATAATTATCAACTACCTGAGGAAGTCCGTCTCGTTGAAATAAAACTAATGCTTTCATAATATTTGAATTTTTATTTGGATTTTATAATTTGTCGATGATAAGTGAAGTAGGATAAACCTAAAAATAACGATGCAATGGGAATACTTAAAACTGATTTTACACCGTCATTGCTAGCCAAATGGGCGATGAAACCTGATATAAGCACGATGGCGAATCCGGCGTAAGCCCACTCCTTGATTAATGTTAATTTTTTGTAAGATAAAAGAATGATGACACCCAATATTTTAGCAACTGCGAGTTCAATACGAAAGTAATCGGGGAATCCAAAATGATGGCAATATTGTGCCGCTTGTTCGGAAAACAAGTAATCATAAGCATTTTTTAGCATCCAAAGAGAAAAGAATCCCGTAGAAAGCCAATAGATCCAACTTTGTTTCATTTTTTATTTATTTTGATGGGACAAAGTTAGAGTGTGAAATTTGGTTGTGCGATAACATTTGTTACCGAATGTATTTATCGGCCTTTCAGGATTTTGCTCTTGATCCGGCTAAGATGTACCGATGAAATGCCAAGATAAGATGCGATGTAATGTTGGGGGATTCTCTGTACAAGTTGTGGTGTATTTTCTAGTATATTGAGGTAACGCTGCTCTGGGGAATCTTTGATAAAAGAGAAAAAATATTTCATATAATCAAACGTACGCTCAAAAATAGAATCGATAAAAATGTCTCTTTCTTGAGGCGAATTTTTAATTGATTCCAGCAATTTCAAAAAGTCCATTTTATCAATATACCAAAGTGTTGTGGCCTCAATAGCTTCTATAGAATACAGACTTGGAGTGTGGTTTTTAAGACTTTCTATAGAGGCAACAGCATGGTTTTCAAAGAAAAACTGAAGCGTGATATCTTTCCCGTTGTTGTTGTACCAGGCACGAATGCAGCCTTTTTCTACAATATATAGCTTATTGGCAATTTGACCTTCTTCCAAAAGCGTTGTTTTGGCAGCAATTTCTATCTTGTGGAATGTTTCAGGATAATCTGATTCTCCACTTTGGCTTTTTTGCAGGTTTCTGAGAATTTTTTCAAACATCATTACATCAGATTTATCAGAAATAAATGCTAAACTCTCACCGCATCAGGTACCATAATTTCATAATTACCTCCAAATGAAATGATTTCCCGAACGATGCTGCTGCTGATGTACGATTTGCCAGATGAGGTGAGTAAGAAAATGGTTTCTATGGTATTTTGCCTTGTCAATGCGCGGTTAGTCTGTGCAATTGACTTTTCAAATTCAAAATCGGCAGGATTTCTGAGGCCTCTCAAAATGAAGTTGACATTTTTGCTTTTGCAGTAATCAATCGTCAAACCTTCAAAATCATCCACTTCTACATTGGGGAATTTTTCAAAGGTTTTTCTGATAAAATCTTTGCGTTGCTCCAAGGAGAACATATATTTTTTCTGAGAATTCTTTCCGATGGCGATGATGATCTTATCAAATAACGGAACCGCACGCTCCACAATATCGTAATGGCCAAGTGTGATTGGGTCAAACGACCCTGGGAAAACAGCAATTTTCATAGAAATTTTAAATTTTAGATTATGAATTTTAGATTTCTCAAATAATTTAAAATCTAAAATTTATCATTTATAATTATTTGTTAAGTGCTTTTTCTACTTCGTTTCCGCAAAGGTCTTTGATTGCGATGCCGTAAATTTTGGCTTGTTGCGGAAGAATGCTTGCAGGTGAAAAACCGGGATTGGTATTCATTTCCAAAAGATGTGGAATTCCGTCAACAATAATGAATTCCGAACGCGAAAAGCCACTCATTCCCAACGATTTGTAAGCTTTGATAGAAATTTCTTCTACTTTTTTTCTGGTTTCTTCATCAATTCTTGCAGGCGTGATTTCCTGGGAAGCACCTTCATATTTAGCTTCGTAATCGAAAAATTCTTTATCGGGAACAATTTCCGTAATTCCTAAAACAATCACTTCGCCTTGATAATCCAAAACTCCAACGGAAACCTCCATTCCGACCAAAGCACTTTCGATTAAGATTTCATCGTCTTCTTTATAAGCAAATTCGATGGCGTTTTTTAGTTCGCTTTTATCTTTCACTTTAGAAATTCCCAAAGAAGAACCACTTTGGTTTGGTTTCACAAAAAGCGGAAGTCCTAATTTATCTACAATTTCGTTATCAGAAATATCTTCGCCATTTCTTAAATAAATGCTTTTTGCAGATGGGATTCCGTATTTTGAAAGAACTGCTAACGTATCTTTTTTGTTAAACGTCAATGCGCTCTGATAGAAATCGCAGCCAGTGTATTTTTGCCCCACCGCGTCCCAGTAAGCCTGCATGATACCATTTTCGCCTGGTGTGCCGTGTATTGTATTGAAACAAGCGTCAAATCTCAAACTTTCTCCGTTTCCTAAATCTGCAGAAAAATCAGCTTTGTTGATGGGTTTTTTATGATTGTTTTCGTCTAAGAAATACCATTCATCCTTTAGAATCACTACTTTATAAACATTGTAAAGTTCCCGATCCAACGAATCAAAAATGAGTTGTCCGCTTTTGAGAGAAACTTTGTATTCATCAGAATAACCGCCCATTACTACGGCTACATTTTTTTTGCTCATTATAAATTTTCTTGGAAACAAATGTAAATATTTTATGAAAAAATAAAGATTAAATCTGGCGAATTTTTGAATATAGAACTAAAAAACACAAAAGCACAGAATAATTACAACAAATATTATTATTTAAGGCACAAAGTTTTATACTACTAAATATTAAAAAAATATGTGATTTTCATCGTGCCCTTATGTTGAATTATTATGATTAATAAAAATATAACCTCAAATAAGGCCAGTAAATCAAAACGCCGACACAAACCGAAGCAATCACCGCAAGCAAAACGGCTCCTCCGGCTAAATCCTTGATAATTCCAATTCGTTGGTCAAAATCCGGCTGAATGTAATCGCAGATTTTTTCGACGCAGGTATTTAACGTTTCTGTAATAAGGACGCCAAAACTGCAAAGCAAAATCAAGGCAGTTTCAAATGGATCTAAACCTAAAAAAACAATCAGAAAAAGATTGATGATTAATCCCAAAATTTCCAATTGAAAGTTACGTTCGTTGCGCAGGATCCACATCAGCCCGTTAATAGTGTATTGTACACTTTTGTGAAATGGCGGTTTTTTCATTCTCTTGTATTGTCAATGTAGGTTTGAACTTTGCAAAGTTATCCAAACTATTTTACTCCATTTCAATAATTGTTAATAACTAAGTAAAATCAACTTTTGCAATCGAATCGAAATCATTATATTTGTAGAATTGAAATAAATACAGTTTATGAGATTTATTGTTGCCAGTGGCGATTTGCAAAAAGCTTTACAGACGGTGAGTGGCGTTATTTCCGGTTCACAGTCCAGACCAATTTTGGAGAATTTTCTTTTCGAATTAGACCAGAACTTGTTGACAGTGACGGCTTCTGACGGAGAAACTACGCTGATTACTTCTCTGGAAGTAAAGTCTGACGACAAGGGAAAAATTGCCGTTCCCGGGAAGATTTTTCAGGATTTCCTGAAAACTTACGGTGAGCAGCCTTTGACTTTGGCTGTTAAAGATTCCGAAGATGGCAATGGAAGCGTTTTGGAGATTTTGGACGAGAAAGACAATTTTGCAGTAGCATTGGATAATGCTGATGATTATCCGGAATTGCCGGAGTTTGATGCGTCTCAAAAGGTGAGCATTCCTGGTGGCGTTTTGGCAGAAGCCTTGACTAACACGCTGTTTGCTACAAGTAATGATTCTCTGCGACCTGTGATGACGGGTGTTTTATTTCAGTTCAAAGAAGATGAGACTAATTTTGTATCCACAGATTCTCACAGGTTGGTGGTTTACAAAAGAACGGACATCGTGAACCCGGAAACGCTGGAATTCATTATGCCAAAGAAACCATTGTCAATTTTCAAAAATATCCTGAACAATTCCAGCGATGATGTTGTGATTGAATTTAGTGATAATATGGCGAAATTCACGTTTGGTAATAATATATGGATCTGCCGTTTGATTGATGGAAAATACCCCAATTACAACGCTGTAATCCCAAAAGAAAACCCGAATGTGTTGACAATTAACAGAGGTTTGCTTTTGAGTTCTATCAGAAGGGCTTCTATTATGTCCAACAAATCGACTAATCAGGTGAGATTCAAATTGTCTGGTAATGTGCTTCATCTGCACGCAGAAGATACAGAATACGCTAACAAAGCAGATATGCAGATCCCTTGCGATTATAACGGTGATGATATTAATATTGGTTTCAGTTCCAAGTTTTTGACCGAGATGTTATCCGTGTTAGCGTCAGACGATATCACCATGAAAATGTCTCAACCTAACAGACCAGGAATTGTTGAACCAGTTGACGGACTGGAAGATAACGAAAGTATCCTGATGTTGTCTATGCCGGTGATTGGGTTATAAGACTTGCTGATTATCAATTTTAAAATATAAAAATGAGATTTGAAAATTCAAATCTCATTTTTTATTTTGTATGAATTTATATCAATATTATGAAAATCAATTATGTTTTGATTTAAATTTAAATATTTCAACTTTCTCGTTTCTCAAAAAATCACGATATTTGCAAACTTAATTGGGTTTCAGATTTAAACCTAAAATTTCAAATCAATCAAATGAAAATTTCTAATAATTGGCTTAAAGATTACATCAAAACCGACCTTAATTCAGAAAAAATCAGTGCTTATCTTACAGATATAGGCCTGGAAGTGGAAGGTATTGACCAGTTCGAGAGCGTAAAAGGAAGTCTGGAAGGGATTATTGTAGGCAAAGTTTTGACTTGCGAAAAACACCCAAATGCCGATAAACTCAGCAAAACAACAGTGGATGTTGGAAACGGAAAAATTCTCGACATTGTTTGCGGTGCTCCTAATGTGGCTGCCGGGCAAACAGTTCCTGTAGCGGTTGTGGGTACAAAAATCTACGCCAAAGATGGCAGTTCTTTCGAAATCAAAAAAGCTAAAATCCGTGGCGAAGTTTCCGAAGGGATGATTTGTGCCGAAGATGAATTGGGACTGAGCAACGATCACGCCGGGATTATGGTTTTGGACGAAACAAAATATGAAGTTGGAAAACCTTTTGCTGATTATTTTGAATTGACAAACGATGAAGTTTACGAGATTGGTTTAACACCAAATAGGACCGATGCAATGTCACATTATGGTGTTGCAAGGGATTTGCAGGCTTTCGTGTCTTCCAATAACTTAAAATCAGAATTTTCTAAAATAGAATCCAAGGTGTTGAACATCGAAGGGTCTCACGATTTCAAACTAGAAGTGGAAGATTCTGAATTGACACCAAGATATTTGGGTGCGGTTATAGAAAATATTGAGGTCAAAGATTCTCCGGATTGGCTAAAAAACAGACTGAAAGCAATTGGATTGTCGCCCATCAACAATGTGGTAGATATTACCAATTATATCCTTCACGGTCTTGGGCAGCCGCTTCACGCTTTTGATGCAGACAAAATTGCAGGCAAAACTGTGAGAGTTGGAACTGTAAAAGAAGGTACAAAATTCAAAACCTTAGATGGTGTAGAAAGAACCCTGAATGGTTCGGAAATTATCATCAAAGATGCCGATAACCAGCCTTTGTGTATTGCCGGTGTTTTTGGTGGAAGTGAAAGTGGCGTTTCTACAGGAACTAAAACTATTTTTCTGGAGAGTGCTTATTTTAATCCTGTTGCTATTAGAAAAGCCTCAAAATTCCACGGGCTTAATACCGATGCATCTTTCCGTTTTGAGCGGGGTGTAGATCCTAACAATGCCAGAACGGCTTTGACGCATGCCATCCATATGATTCAGGAATTAGCAGGTGGGAAATTGGTAGGCGAAATTTTGGAATATTACCCAGAAAAAATCAAGGATCATTATATTGTTTTCAGGTATTCTCAGTTAGACCAGATTTTGGGAACTAAAATCCACAGGGAAAAAGTAAAAGAAATCCTTAAATCACTTGATATTCAGATTCTTAATGAAATACAAAACGGTTTGGAATTGTCTGTTCCTGTTTACAGAGCGGATGTAACCAGAGAGATTGATGTCATAGAAGAAGTGTTGAGAATCTATGGTTACAATAAAATTGATGCCCCGAAAAAAATATCGTTTACACCCGTTAAATTAAGTTTTGACGATCAGGATGCTCTGGAAAATTCCTGGGCAAGAACGTTGCAGTCCAACGGTTTTCACGAGGTGATGAACAACTCCCTTCGTTCCGAAAAAGATGAAACCAATGCTGTAAAACTGCTCAATCCATTGAGTAATGATCTGGCTTTTATGAGAAAATCACTTATGGAAGGGCTTTTGGAAAATACGATTTACAATATCAACCGGAAATCACCGGATATTAAGTTTTTTGAATTAGGAAAAATCTATCATAAAAAAGAACAATACGAGGAGAGAAAACAGCTGGCGATCCTAACGTCTGGTAGGGAAGTGGCAGAAAACTGGCTTCAGCCAAAAAGTGCAACAGATTTCTACCATCTGAAGGCGTATGTCAAAATCCTTCTTGAAAAACTTAATGTAGAACTTCACGAGTCTGCGCTGGAAGATGAGCGTTTTTCCGATGCTTTGGAAATCAAATCGGACGGTAAAACTTTGGCGAGATTAGGCAAAGTTGCTCCACAATTGCTGAAAGATTTTGATATTAGTCAGGATGTTTTCTACGCAGAAATAGAGCTGGAAAATTGCCAAACGCTGAGAGCAAAAGGCAATCTTAAATTTGTGGATATTCCGAAATTTAATAAGATTAGAAGGGATTTGGCTTTATTGGTGGACAAAACCATTACTTATGCAGAATTGTATGAACTGGCAAAATCCAACAAATCACCGTTCCTGAAAAATATCAACCTGTTTGACGTTTACGAAGGAAAAAACCTTCCGGAAGGTAAAAAATCCTATGCCTTGAGTTTCGAACTTTTAAACGAGGAAAAAACTTTGGAAGACAAAGATATTTCAGAAGTTATGAATTCGTTGATCAAGTCCTTTGAGAAAGAATTCAAAGCAGAGCTGAGGTAATTTTTTTTCAGAAATCATAATAATATCCCTTTCAGAGCTTTGTAATCTGAAAGGGATATTATTTTATAGAAATTATAGATTAAATCATTTCTAATTCAAATTAATTCCAAACATAGTTTTTGTAAATTTGCCCCAATGAATTCATTAGTTACAAAATACAATATTCCGGGTCCGCGCTATACGTCTTATCCAACCGTTCCTTATTGGAATGAAGCCGATTTTACGCCGCACGACTGGGAAAAATCGGTTATAAAATCTTTTTCCGAAAGCAATGCCAAGGAAGGGATTTCCATCTACATCCACTTGCCATTTTGCGAGGCACTGTGTACGTTTTGTGCCTGCCACAAAAGGATTACAAAACAACATTCTGTAGAAATCCCTTATCTTGAAAGTGTTTTGAAAGAATGGAAATTATATTTGGATTTATTTGATGAAAAACCAAAATTAAAAGAACTTCACTTAGGTGGTGGAACCCCGACTTTTTTCTCTCCCGAAAATCTGAAAACACTCTTAAAAGGAATTTTTGATACTGTGGAAATTGCAGAGAATCAAGAGTTTAGTTTTGAAGGTCATCCCAATAATACAACGCGGGAACATTTGCAAACTTTGTACGATTTGGGTTTCAGAAGGGTGAGTTTTGGTGTTCAGGATTATGATCCAAAAGTTCAGAAAGCTATTAACAGGATTCAGCCTTTTGAAAATGTCAAAAATGTGACGGAATGGGCGCGGGAAATTGGTTATAAAGGTGTAAGCCACGATTTGGTTTTCGGATTGCCACACCAGACCTGGGACGCGATGGAGTTTACCATCCGCAAAACTCTGGAACTGAAACCGGATCGTTTGGCGTTTTATTCTTACGCGCACGTGCCTTGGGTAAAAGGCGTTGGCCAACGTGGTTTTGACGAAAATGATTTGCCAAGTGGCGATGAAAAAAGACGGCTTTATGAAGACGGTAAAAAACTGCTGGAACATCTTGGTTATATAGAAATCGGGATGGACCATTTTGCGTTGGAGCATGATGACCTCTACCAATCGCTGATTCAGAAGAAACTACACCGTAATTTTATGGGTTATACATCCAGCAAAACGCAGCTGATGGTCGGTTTGGGAATGTCAGCTATTTCTGACAGTTGGTATGCTTTTGCACAAAATGTAAAAACAGTGGAAGAGTATCAGAAAATAGTGGAAGAAGGCAAAATCCCTGTTTTCCGAGGCCATATTTTGGACGAAGAAGATCTCATCATAAGAAAGCATATACTGAATCTGATGTGCCAGTTAGAAACAAGTTGTGACCTGCAAAACTCTTTCCCAGGAATTGAAGATGCGCTTGAAAAACTTAAGGAAATGGAATCTGATGGTCTGGTGGAAATATCAGACAATCAAATAAAAATTACTGAAAAAGGGAGGGCTTTTACAAGAAATGTGGCAATGGTTTTTGATCTTAGAATGATGAGAAACAAACCGGAAACAAGGATTTTCTCGATGACAATTTAGTTTTTGAAGACTTAGGTAAATATTACTAATAATGAACTGGATTTATGGCTTTGATTAAACATAACAATATCATTCTGAAAAGTTCCAAAGAATTTTTAGCAGATGCTATTTTCCCTAAATCTGGCATGAAATTACCGCTGATTATTTTTGTTCATGGCTACAAAGGTTATAAAGATTGGGGCGCTTGGGAAATGATGGGCGAGAAGTTGGCAAAAGCCGATTTTTACTTTGTTAAATTCAATTTTTCGCATAACGGAACTACTTTGGAAAATCCAGATTATTTTGCAGATTTAGAAGCGTTTGGAGAAAATAATTATTCCAAAGAACTGGATGATTTGGAAGTGGTTATTAATCATTTCAAAAATCAAAAAGAAGTGGATTCTAGCCAAATTATTCTGCTTGGTCATAGTAGAGGTGGTGGCATTTCTATTATCAAAGCTTCGGAAAATAAATCAATTTCAAAATTAATTACGCTTGCTAGTGTTTCTACATTGGATAGGTTTCCAAAAGGTGAAACTTTTGAGAACTGGAAAAACAATGGCGTTTACTATGTAGAAAATGCCCGAACGAAACAACAAATGCCTCATTATTTTCAGTTTTACAAAGATTTTGAAAACCATAAAAATAGGTTTGATGTAAAGCAAGCCTGCCGTAAACTTACAATTCCTGCATTGTTTATCCATGGCGATGCGGACGAATCTGTTCCAATACAACATTCTGAAAATCTTAACCATTGGACGCATGGTTCTGAGATTCAAATTATCAAGAATGCCAATCACACATTTGGCGCAAAAGAACCTTGGAAAGATCATTCTTTACCCTTCTGCCTTACAACTGCCGTAGAAAAAATGATAAATTTCTTAAACAAAAATTCCTGATAGTTTTATTAAATGAATGTGTTAAGATATAGTAATATTTGATTGGTGGTTTGGTTTAATTTTTGTGATTAACAACTCAACAAATATTATAAATTATGAAAGCACAAATCGGGTTAGAACCTAAAAAAGCAGAATCTATAGCAGAAGTTTTATCATCTCTTTTAGCAGATGAATTTGTATTGTATGCCAAAACAAGAAACGCGCACTGGAACGTTCAGGGACCGGATTTCCACACCGTACACTTGTATTTTGAAACTCTATATCACGAGTTAGAAACTTACATTGATGACGTGGCAGAAAGAATCAGACAAATTGGTCATTTTGCGCCCGCAACTCTTAAAGATTATCTGGAATTAACACATCTTACAGAAGAACGTGTGGATAAAAATGATAGTATTAGTTTTATCAAGGATCTTTTATCTGATCACGAGGCGATTATTATTTTCTTGAGGGAAAACATCGATAAAATCGAGGAAGATTACGATTTCGGCACCAGCGATTTTCTTACCTCATTAATGGAAAAACATGAGAAAACAGCATGGATGCTAAGATCTCATTTGAAATAATCATCCTACATTTGATTTACAAAATAGAAAGGCTGCCTTTGTGGGCAGCCTTTTTTAAGGTTTTCTTTTAATGATATTATTGTTTTCTATCCATCGCTTTTTACTGTTGATATCAATGAGGTACCAGATGTCCTTGGCTTTCATAATATATAGATTATAGACGATAGGGCGAACAATTTTTTTACCTTCGAGCAGGTCAGCCCTTATGGATACTGCATTTTTTTTACGTACAAAGTCTCCTGTAAATATATTTGAATAAGATTTGCCGGTCTCTTTATCATCAATCAGTTCAATCATGGTCAATGTATTGTCGGCGTTAAATTCTAAAATATGCCGCTCACTATGATCATGGAAATCTTCTATCAATACAAATTTCTTATTATTAATCGTATAAGATGAAGCGTCAACCATCTTTTTGTGCTTGGCCTCAATCTGCTCTAGAAGATCATTAATAGCGGAGTAACCCTGCGAAAAAAGAAAGGGTGCAGAGACTAACCCGGTAAGAATAAATATTTTTTTCATTTTCATATGTGTATTGATTACAAATTAAGTTAATGTAAACTTGATATACAAATCTTTTTCATCAAAAAATAGAAAACCCTTTTTTATTTATCTTCATAACATCATCAAAAGAATAAAATTTTAACTTTTGGAACTAATGACGCCGTTTAGCATAACAAATTGATGGATGTATTACTTTACTACATAATTTTTTAACTATTATGCCTAGTTTTTACAAATAGAATATTTGGTGGTAATTTTAAAAAATGAAATATTATTTGAAATATTTATTATCTTTTCCATTTAATACTCTACGTTATTATGCATAATTTTCACTAAAAAACATGTTAATTGGTGAAATTTTACTTTTCAATAAAAAATTTAGAGATTTTAAAGTGATTAATAATTATTGTTTTATCTAATGAAATTTTTGACACCATAATATTATGTAACAAGCTTTTGTCACAAATTAAGATAAATTCAATTTTAATATACATCTATTTTTTTATATTTATAAACAAACAAAAGGGATAACTTTTATGATTGATAAACGTGTGAAAAACGCAGCAGAAGCAGCAAAAGACATAGAAAGTGGTATGACATTAATGATAGGAGGCTTTGGTCTTTGCGGTATTCCGGAAAACTGCATTGCGGAATTGGTGAATAAAAATATTAATCAACTCACCTGCATTTCCAACAACGCAGGTGTGGATGATTTTGGGCTTGGCCTACTACTTCATAAAAAGCAAATCAAAAAAATGATCTCTTCCTATGTTGGCGAGAATGCTGAATTCGAACGTCAAATGCTTTCCGGAGAGTTGGAAGTGGAACTAACGCCACAAGGAACCTTAGCCGAAAAATGCAGGGCAGCGCAGGCAGGAATTCCGGCATTTTTTACACCTGCAGGTTACGGAACCGAAGTTGCAGAAGGCAAAGAAGTCCAGTATTTTAATGATAAACCTCATATTTTGGAGCATGCTTTTAACGCGGATTTTTCTATTGTTAAAGCATGGAAAGGTGATTATGCTGGCAATTTAATTTTCAAAGCGTCGGCACGCAACTTCAATCATCCAATGGCCGGAGCCGGCAAAATAACGATTGCCGAAGTGGAAGAGCTGGTAGCGCCAGGTGAACTGGATCCCAATCAGATTCACATACCGGGGATTATGGTTCAGCGGATTTTCCAGGGCAACCACTATGAGAAAAGAATAGAACAACGTACCACCAGAAAACACCAAAACCATGCTGACTAAAGAACAAATTGCAAAACGTATATCACGGGAAGTTAAAGACGGCATGTACGTCAACTTGGGCATCGGGATTCCCACTTTGGTAGCCAATTATGTCCCGGATGATATTTCGGTAGAATTTCAGAGTGAGAACGGCGTGTTGGGCATGGGGCCTTTCCCTTTTGAAGGCGAAGAAGATACCGATCTTATCAACGCCGGCAAACAGACCATCACCATTCTTCCGGGTGGTTCGTTCTTTGATTCTGCGTTTAGTTTTGGGATGATCAGGAGTCAGAAAGTAGATCTCACCATTTTGGGCGCTATGGAAGTATCCGAAAAAGGAGATATTGCCAACTGGAAAATCCCGGGTAAGATGGTGAAAGGCATGGGTGGCGCGATGGATCTGGTAGCCTCTGCTGAAAACATTATTGTCGCCATGATGCATGTTAACAAAGCTGGTGAATCAAAAATCCTGAAGAACTGTACATTGCCGTTAACTGGTGTTAATTGTGTCAAAAAAATCGTGACAGAGCTCGCCGTTATGGAAGTTACACCTTCCGGGATCAGGCTTCTAGAGAGAGCTCCAGGAGTTACAGTTGAAGATATTATTAGAGCGACAGAGGCTCAACTCATCATTGATAGGGAAGTGCCTGAGATGACTTTTTAATAAAAAGATAATGGATTAGAACAGCTGCAATTTTTGTAGCTGTTTTTGATTGAACTTCAAAATAAATGAAATCTACTCCGTCATGCTGCGAGTCCAAGACGTTCTATCGTAATTACCCATAATTTACATATTTGAGAAAAAAACGTGCAACAATCGCGTCTGAATGGCCGTTAATTTTTTCATTTACAATTTAAACGGCTATATTTGTGAATTAAATCCAATTGTAGAAAATATGAGCAAAATTTCTGACCGACTGAACAGACTGAGTTATTCCCAAACCTTCGTAATGAGCAATAAAGTTCGTGACATGAAAGCATCCGGTATCGATGTCATCAGCCTTACTCTAGGTGAGCCCGACTTTGATGTGCCGCAAAAAATAAAGCAGGCAGCCTTCGATGCAATCAACGAAAATTACAGTCATTACTCTCCGGTTCCAGGTTTTTTAGAACTTAGACAAGCCGTCGCAGACAAGCTCAAAAGAGATAATAACCTGGATTACAAACCGACTCAAATTTGCGTTTCCAATGGTGCAAAACAATCTATCATCAATGTATTGGCGGCCATTGTTAATCATGGAGACGAGGTGATTCTTCCTGCGCCATATTGGGTAAGCTATGATGAGATGGTAAAGTTGGTAGGCGGGACTTCGGTGTTTATAGAAACTTCCATCGACAATGATTTTAAGATTACGGCAGAACAACTGGAAAAAGCTATTACACCTAAAACCAAGGCGTTGCTTTACAGTTCGCCATGTAATCCTTCGGGCAGTTATTACACAGGGGAAGAGTTGGAGGCCATCGCTAATGTGATTGCAAAATATCCAGACATCACCATCATTTCTGATGAAATCTATGAATTTATCAACTATGGCGGCGAGCATGTTTCAATAGCGAGTTTCCCACAGGTATATGAGCAGACTGCGGTAATCAACGGGATGAGTAAAGCCTTTGCAATGACAGGGTGGAGGATTGGCTACTCGGCTTGCCCCGAATGGCTGGCAAAAGCTTGTGACAAGGTTCAGGGACAGATGACAAGTGGCGCTAATACGGTGGCTCAGAGAGCTTCTATCACGGCACTGAAGATGGATCCGCAGGAACTCCAGTACATGATTTCCGAATTCCATAAAAGAAGGGATCTGGTTTACGGGCTGATGAAAGACATCAAAGGATTCAAATGTAATTTGCCAAAAAGCGCGTTCTACATTTTCCCTGATATTTCTTACTATATAGGTAAAACACTTAATGGCACCGAGATCAAAGATGCCGATGATTTTGCCATGTTCTTGCTAGAAAATGCCCATGTAGGTTGCGTAGGCGGCGTAAGTTTCGGGAGTCCGGAGTGTATCCGTTTTTCATACGCAGCATCTGAGCAGGAACTGACGGAAGCCATGACCAGAATTAAAAATGTGTTGGATCAGTTTTAGATTGATTTAGATTTAGATTAGTCAAAATCATCATCAAATAATTATAAAAACCTTTGTATACTACGCCAAATGGCATCAGATTTAATTTTAAAATATTTCCCTGATATTACCGATACGCAGCAAAAACAGTTTGCAGCTTTGGAACCACTTTACAAAGAATGGAATGAGAAGATCAATGTCATCTCGAGAAAAGATACAGACAGCCTTTATGAGAAACATATTCTCCATTCTTTAGGAATTGCAAAAGTGATGGATTTCGCAGATGGGACAAAAGTGCTGGACATCGGTACAGGTGGTGGTTTCCCCGGTATTCCGCTGGCAATTCTTTTCCCCAATGTTCAGTTTACCTTGGTAGACAGTATCGGTAAGAAAATCACTGTGGTAAAAGGCGTTGCAGAAAGCCTTGGCCTGAAAAATGTTACCGCGCATCACATGCGGGCAGAGCAGCTGAAAGAGAAATTCCATTTTGTGGTCAGCCGCGCCGTTACCCAGATGCCGGTTTTCCTCACGTGGTTGAGGGGCAAATTTGAAAAAGAGCAATTCAACCCGAAGCATAATGGAGTGCTTTATCTCAAAGGCGGCGATTTGGCTGAGGAACTTGCCGGACTCAAATGTGAAATTTTTAATCTGAAAAGCTACTTTGATGGTGAGTTTTTTGATACCAAAAAAGTAGTGTATTTATCAAAAGGTAACTTTAGTAATTAAAAAAATAAAATCAAGATGAAAAAAGCAGTCATTATTTTACCAGCGATAGTATTCTCGTTATTATCTATCTCTTGTAATAATCATGATGATTATGAGGAGATTAAAAATGTTTTTGCCACCAAAATTGATAGTGTTGAAATTGGTCAAGGCAAAATGGTTTTGGGCAGTACTCAAGAAATCAAAATGTACTCTACATTTACCAAAGGTTGCGAGGGGCTGTACTCACAAGACTACCGTCAAACTAATGATTCCGTGCGTATTTTAGCCAATATTGCTTATAAAAGCAATGCCGCTTGTGGCAGTGGAACTTATGTGGATGGCAGCCGTGTCAACTTTGCCCCAACCCGGAAAGGAACTTTTACTTTCAAATTTTTTACAGGCAAAGGTTCCGCCGGGGAAGATACCTTTTTGGAGAAAAAGATTATAGTAGAATAGTTTATTTAGGAGCTAATTCCCGCTTTCCGTTGCAATCTTTTTGCTCGGCATGGCCTCTCGCAAAAAGGATTTTCACTGCAATCGGGGCTATAATTTTTGTCATTACAATTAATATTAATTATACTTAAAAAACGACATCATTCAATTAATTTGTCAATAATAAATAGTCTTTAGGTTAATTGATGCTATTTTGTGATTTTCTTTGAATTTGTTTACTATCTTAAACAACTTTTCAAACTGAAAATAGATATTTGTAATTAATTAATTGTAAGAGTTTTATGACAAAAAAAATAAAACCCAATCTTTCCATGGCTCAGATAATCAATATGAGTATGGGCTTTTTGGGAATCCAGATGGCATTTGGTTTACAAAACGGTAATGCCAGCAGAATTTTGGCAAATCTGGGTGCAGATGTTCACGAATTATCCTGGTTTTGGCTCGTGGCGCCAATTACAGGCTTAATCGTTCAGCCCATTATCGGGCATATGGGAGACAACACCTGGAGTCCCTTGGGAAGGAGGAAACCCTACTTTTTGATTGGTGCTGTTTTGTGTGCGATCGGATTAGTTTTATTGCCAAATGCCGCTTCTGTTACTCATCTTATTGCTGCTAATGTATTATTATTGGCGGTGATTTTCCTAGCGATGATGGATGCTTCTATCAACGTTGCAATGGAACCGTTCCGCGCTTTGGTGGGGGATATGTTGCCGAAACATCAGGGGACAATTGGTTTTTCTGTACAAACGATTTTAATTGGAGTCGGCGCCGTTATAGGTTCCTACCTTCCAGACTGGTTAACCAAATTAGGAATTTCAAATGTTGCACCGGAAGGTTTTGTAGCAGATAATGTGATCTTTTCTTTTTATGTGGGCGCAGGATTTTTGATTCTGACCATTCTTTATACGATTTTCACCACCAAAGAATATTCACCAGAGGAATTTGCCGCTTTTGAAGATGGAAAAGAAATAGCAGAACCTTCCAAATTCTCAGATATTTTTAAAGATTTCAAAAACATCCCAACTCAGATGAAAAGATTGGGTATTGTTCAGTTCTTTTCCTGGTTTGCTTTGTTTACGATGTGGGTTTTCACCACAAGTGCCTTGGCGACACATCATTTTGGATTGTCTCCAGAAGATACCCATTCAGCAGCGTTCAATAACGCTGGGGATTTGACGGGAAAATTATTTGGAATGTATAATCTTTGGGCGATTCCGTTTGCATTTTTATTAACACCCATTGCCAAATTTTTAGGCAAGAAACAAACGCACGCACTGGCTTTATTAGCTGGCGGTTTAGGACTGATTTCGATGTATTTTATCAGAGATACATCATTACTGTGGATTTCGATGATAGGATTGGGATTTGCCTGGGCAAGTATCTTGGCAATGCCTTATGCGATGCTGATTGAAGTCATTCCGCAGAGGAAAATGGGTGTTTATATGGGGATTTTCAATTTCTTCATTGTAATTCCTCAAATTATCAATGGCATTTTTGGTGGACCAATTGTATCTCATATTTTTGGAAAAATGGCGATTGACTATGTTGTGGTTGGTGGTATTTGTATGTTGATTGGCGCAGTCGTCACAATGGTTTTCATCAAATCAGAGGATGAAACTCCTATGGAAATTGAGGAAGAAATCCAACAGGTTCATTTTTAAGCGTAAGAAATTTTTACTAAAAATTCATTGGATTAAAGGATAATTCCATCAAATATTTGATGGAATTTTTTATTTGCATATTTAAAGGTACAAAATCTCATCTAGCATATATAATTTAGACATCGTAATTATAACACCGTTCAAACTTTGACAATCAGTTCTTTATGATTGTTTTTGGTTTTGATGAATATCGTATTGTAAGCTGTATTATCTGTGTTTTTCATACATTAATAAAGGTATTTTTGTCAAAAAAATAACAAAATGGCTTGTTTATAATAATAAAGTTTTTACATTTGTACCATTCAATCAAGCAAATGAATCAATCAATTATTATTCTTGTCATTCTTGTCATTATCGGATTCCGGTGGTGAGTAATGGCTTGTGATAATATTTGATTCAAAATAATACAGACCATTCTCATCTCGAGAATGGTTTTTTTATTTTAAAAATATCAGAAACAAATAAAAAATCAATACAAAATGTATTACAATGACGACAGTTTTCTCTTTTTTGAAGGGGAATATGTGAAAGCAAAAGATGCGAAAACCGATTTATACGGCCAGTCTCTGCACTACGGTTATGCTGTGTTTGAGGGCATAAAATCTTATCAGACAGATAAGGGGACAAAGATCTTCAAGGCAAAAGAGCATTATGACAGATTAAGGAAATCAGCTGAAACCATGATGATACCTTTCGATTATTCCACTGATGAGATGATTGATGCCACTTACAAATTGTTGGAAATTAATAATTTAACCAATGCTTACATTCGTCCGATTGTCATTTGTTCTCCTAATATGGCTCTGTCAAAAGGGCAAAAAAGTTATTTGGCCATCGAGGTTTGGAATTGGGATAATGGTTACCTCGCCAATAAAATGAGGATTATGACATCGTCATTTGAGCGCCCAAATCCAAAAGCTTTCAAAGTCGAAGCTAAAGTGAGCGGTCATTATGTTAACTCAATTTTAGCCTGTCAGGAAGCGAAAGACAAAGGTTTTGATGAAGCTTTGGTCTTAGATGCAGAAGGAAATGTGGCAGAAAGTTCCGGTGCCAATATTTTTTATGAAAAAGACGGCAAACTGTTTACTCCGGCAAAAGGCAGTATCCTGCCTGGGATTACTAGAGCAACCGTTTTTGAAATTTGCGATAATCTTGGAATCCCTTACCAAGAAAAATTCTTCAAACCTGAAGATATGCAAGGTACAGATGCCGGATTTTTCTGTGGAACGGCGGCCGAAATTGTAGCCTTGGATTCCCTTGATAACATTCCTTTTAAATTGAATTGGGAAGACAGTTTATCAGCCAAAATTCAAACTGCTTATCGCCATCTCGTGTTAGAAGAAGATTATTCATACCTGAAATCCAAACTGCAATATGTGTAACGTAGAACTGAACAAATATTCCAAGACACTTACAAAAGACCCGACTCAGCCTGCGACCCAGGCGATGTTTTACGGGATTGGTTTTCAAAAGGAAGATTTTGACAAAGCTCAGATTGGAATCGCAAGTATGGGCTACGACGGAAATACCTGTAATATGCACCTGAACGGTTTGGCTGAAATTGTCAAAAAAGGAGTAAAAGAACAGAATTTGGTTGGATTAATGTTCCATACTATCGGAATCAGCGATGGGATGACCAACGGCACCGATGGGATGCGTTATTCTCTTGTAAGTCGTGATATTATTGCAGATTCTATCGAAGCCGTTTGCGCAGGACAATATTATGACGGGTTGATTACCGTGCCGGGTTGTGACAAAAATATGCCGGGTTCTTTGATTGCGATGGCTCGTCTTGATCGCCCTTCGATAATGGTTTATGGTGGCAGTATTGCACCGGGACATTACAAAGGCGAAGATTTGAACATCGTTTCGGCATTCGAAGCTTTGGGAAATAAATTGGCAGGCAAAATTTCTGAGGAAGATTTCCAAGGCGTAATTCAAAATTCTTGTCCAAGCGCAGGGGCGTGTGGCGGAATGTACACGGCCAATACAATGGCTTCAGCAATCGAAGCTTTGGGAATGAGTTTGCCTTATTCCTCTTCTTATCCGGCATTAAGCAAAGAGAAAAAAGAAGAATGCCGTTTTGCAGGTCATTATGTGAAAATTCTTCTCGAGAAAGACATCAAACCATCCGATATATTGACGCCAAAAGCTTTCGAAAATGCTTTAAGGTTGATTATGATTTTAGGCGGAAGTACCAATGCAGTTCTCCATTTTATTGCGATCGCAAAATCTATCGGATACGATTTGACATTGGACGATTTCCAGCGAATTAGTGATGAAACTCCATTTTTAGCCGACCTTAAACCGAGTGGAAAATACCTGATGGAAGACCTTCACAAAGTAGGCGGCGTTCCGGCGGTGATGAAGTATTTGTTGGATTTAGGCTTGCTCCACGGCGATTGTTTAACAGTTACAGGAAAAACGATTGCTGAAAATCTAGAACACGTCACCTCAATTATTGACAGACAACAAAATATCATTCACGATATCAAAAACCCTATCAAAGAAACGGGTCACATCAGAATTATGTACGGAAACCTTGCGGAGAAAGGTTCTGTGGCTAAGATCACGGGGAAAGAAGGCAGTTATTTCAAAGGAACGGCGATTGTTTTTGATGGAGAAAAAGAATTCATCAAAGGCATTGAAGATAAAAAAATTAAGGAAGGAAATGTGGTTGTCATCAAAAATGAAGGGCCAAAAGGCGCTCCCGGAATGCCGGAAATGTTGAAGCCTACTTCCGCTTTGATGGGTTCTGGTCTAGGAAAAAATGTAGCATTGATTACGGACGGAAGATTTTCAGGAGGAACGCACGGTTTTGTCGTTGGTCATATCACGCCGGAGGCTTTTGCAGGAGGATTAATTGGCTTAATAAAAGATGGCGATGTGATAGAGTTGGATGCTGAAAAAAACACCATCAATGCATTGTTGTCAGACGAAGAAATTACCAAAAGAAAAGCCGAGTTCCAACAACCAGAATATAAAGTGAAAAGCGGTGTTTTATACAAATATGCCAAATGTGTGGCAGATGCATCACAAGGGTGTGTAACCGATTTATAATGAAAAAAGCAAATTTGAATATTATGAGTACGCTTGAAATAAAAGAAAATAAAGATTCTGAACAGCAGAAGGCTGTTGAAATCTCGGGTTCAAAAGCGGTTTTAGAAGCTTTGTTGCAGGAAGATGTTCATACGGTTTTTGGCTATCCAGGAGGAGCGATTATGCCAATTTATGATGCTTTGTACGATTATTCGGACAAGTTGAAACATATCTTGGTTCGTCACGAGCAGGGTGCTATTCACGCTGCACAGGGATTTGCAAGAACTTCGGGGAAGACAGGCGTTGTGTTTGCAACCAGCGGTCCCGGTGCCACCAATTTGGTGACAGGTTTGGCAGATGCGATGATAGACAGTAATCCGATTGTCTGCATTACAGGTCAAGTGTTTGCCTCACTTTTGGGAACGGATGCTTTTCAGGAAACGGATGTGATTAATATTACAACACCTGTCACCAAATGGAATTATCAGGTAACCGACGCCACAGAAATCCCGGAAGCAATTGCCAAGGCGTTTCATATTGCAAGCACTGGTCGTCCTGGTCCGGTTTTGATTGATATTACAAAAAATGCGCAGTTACAATTATTTGAATATTCAGGTTATAAAAAATGTAATCATATCAGAAGTTACCGACCCGAACCGGAAATCAGAAATGAATATATCCAGCAGGCTGCAGAACTCATTAATCAGGCCAAAAAACCGTTTGTGCTTTTTGGGCAAGGCGTAATTTTGGGCAAAGCGGAAGAAGAATTCAAAGCTTTTATTGAGAAAGCTAGCCTTCCTGCAGGAGCTACTGTGATGGGATTGAGTGCTTTGCCTACCAGTCACAAATTGCACGTCGGGATGTTGGGAATGCACGGCAATTATGCACCGAACGTAATGACTAATGAATGCGATGTTTTGATTGCAGTGGGAATGCGTTTCGATGACCGCGTGACTGGCCGTTTGGACAAATATGCGAAACAGGCAAAAGTTATCCACCTTGATATTGACCCGGCTGAAATTGATAAAAATGTGAAAACCACCGTTCCGGTTTGGGGCAATTGCAAAAAAACACTTCCACTTTTAACCGCTTTATTGAAAGAGAATGACCATTCAGCTTGGCTGGAGAAATTCCGTGAGTTGGAAAAAGAAGAAGTTAAAGAAGTCATCCATAATGAACTGAATCCCACAACCGACATTATGACGATGGGGGAAGTGATTAAAGTCCTAAATGAACTGACCAATGGTGATGCGATTATCACAACCGATGTTGGTCAGCACCAGATGGTGGCTTGTAGATATGCCCAATTCAATCATTCTAAATCCAGCGTCACATCGGGTGGTTTAGGAACAATGGGGTTTGGTTTGCCAGCGGCGATAGGAGCTTGGTATGGCGCACCTGAAAAAACTGTTGTTGCCATTATCGGCGATGGCGGATTTCAAATGACGTTGCAGGAATTGGGAACGATCATGCAGTTCGGCGCTAAAGTTAAAATTCTGATTCTCAATAATGAATTCCTTGGAATGGTAAGACAATGGCAACAGTTGTTCCACGACAGACGTTATTCTTTTGTAAACATCACAAGTCCGGATTTTGTGGCGTTAGCAAAGGCTTATTATATCGATGGACAAAAAATATCAGAAAGAAAAGATCTTAAAACAGCCTTGGAAACAATGATCAGTCACGATGGTGCTTATCTTCTGGAAGTAATGGTTGGGAAAGAAAATAATGTTTTTCCAATGGTTGCACAGGGTACATCGGTTTCAGAGATCAGACTTAAATAAAATCATAACAATGGAAAAACAAGAATTTACCATCACATTATATACAGAAAACTCGGTTGGGTTAATCGGCAGGATTTCAGGGATTTTTTCGCGGAGAAAAATCAATATCGAGAGTATGAATACATCGCCGTCAGAGGTTGAAGGTATTCATAGATTCACGATTGTTATTAACGAGATCGAAGAAGTGGTCAAAAAACTTTGCCGCCAATTGGAAAAGCAAATCGACATCATGAAAGCCTACTTCAATACAGATAACGAGATTGTATGGCAGGAACAAGCGCTTTACAAAGTGCCGACAAAAGTAGTGACAGAAAAAGTTTATGTAGAAAGGTTGCTTCGTCAATATGGTGCATCTACGGTTGTTATTCGGGAAGATTATATCGTTTTCGAAACAGCAGGGCATCGTGAAGAAATCGACAGGCTGACCGAAGAGTTAACAAAATATGGACTTATCGAATTTGTGAGAGGTGCAAGAATAGCCATTATCAAAAACAGCCGAGGCATCCACGACAAAGTCCTCGAATTTGAAAAAAGGGAACCTTCACCAGAACTTATAGAAAACGAATATCTCGACAAACGCGACGACGTTTTCACCATGTAATTTTCCTATAAATCAAAATTTAAAAATCAAAAATATTAATCAAAAAAAGTAGTTCCAGTAATTCTCATTACTTGATACGCAATACTTTTTACTTTTTACAAAAAATTATGGCAAATTATTTCAATACCTTATCGCTCAGAGACCAGTTGCATCAGCTTGGACAAGCAGAATTTATGGACAGCTCAGAGTTTTCTGATGGCGTTTCTGCGTTGAAGGGAAAGAAAATTGTAATCGTAGGTTGTGGCGCCCAGGGCCTTAATCAAGGTCTTAATCTTCGCGACAGCGGATTGGATGTTTCTTACGCATTGCGTCAGGAAGCAATCGACCAAAAGAGAGATTCGTGGAAAAACGCAACCGAAAATAATTTCAAAGTCGGAACTTATGAAGAACTAATTCCAACAGCGGATTTGGTTATCAATTTAACGCCCGATAAGCAGCATACTTCTGTGATTAATGCGGTTCAGCCTTTGATGAAACAAGGTGCGACGTTGTCTTATTCTCATGGTTTCAATATTGTGGAAGAAGGGATGCAGATTCGTCCTGATATTACTGTAATTATGGTTGCTCCAAAATGTCCTGGCTCCGAAGTTCGTGCCGAATATCTGCGTGGTTTCGGTGTTCCGACTTTGATTGCCGTTCATCCCGAAAATGATCCCCAGGGCAAAGGCTGGGCAGAAGCCAAGGCCTATTGTGCAGGTACCGGCGGTCACAAAGCTGGTGTTTTAAAATCCTCATTCGTGGCAGAAGTTAAGTCTGATTTGATGGGCGAGCAGACCATTTTGTGCGGATTGTTGCAGACGGGTTCTATCCTTTCCTTTGACAAAATGGTAGAGAAAGGCATTGATCCTGGGTACGCTTCCAAATTGGTTCAGTATGGTGTTGAGGTGATTACTGAAGCTTTGAAACATGGCGGTGTGAGCGGAATGTTGGACAGACTTTCGAATCCTGCAAAACTTAAAGCTTTCGAATTGTCAGAAGAATTAAAAGACATTATGCGTCCGCTTTTCCAAAAACATCAGGATGATATTATCTCTGGTGAATTCTCAAAAACAATGATGGAAGATTGGGCAAACGGCGACGCCAATTTATTGAAATGGCGAGCAGAAACAGGTGAAACCGCTTTCGAGAAAACACCGGCGGGCGATGTGAAAATCGATGAACAGGAATATTTTGACAATTACCTTTTGATGTCGGCGTTCATCAGAGCTGGTGTTGAATTGGCTTTCGAAACGATGGTTGAAGCCGGGATCAAACCGGAATCTGCTTATTACGAGTCACTGCACGAAACACCTTTGATTGCTAATACTATCGCCAGAAAAAAACTGTTCGAGATGAATCGTGTGATTTCCGACACCGCAGAATACGGCTGTTATCTTTTCGACCAAGCTTGCAAACCTTTGTTGGCGGGTTTTATGAAGTCTGTTGATACTGATTTGGTGGGGAACGACTTTAACGAAGGCATAAATGCTTCGGTGGACAACGCCCAATTGGTCTATGTTAACGATGTTTTGAGAAATCATCCTGTAGAGATTGTCGGCAAAAAACTGCGTCAGGCTATGACCGCGATGAAGTCTATCAAAACTGTTTAAAAATAAAGCTTCAAGGTTTTAAAAATCTTGAAGCTTTCTAAAATATAAAAATGTCAACTCCAATCATCCAAATTTCAAATCTCAACTTTCAATATGGCAACCAAGTTATATTGAAAGATTTCAACTGGGAAATATCCTCTGCGGAATGCTGGATGTTAGGTGGATTGAGTGGAAGCGGAAAAACAACTTTAGCAAAAATCATTTCAGGAGAAATTAAAAATTTTGAAGGGCAGGTTGATGTTAATTTTGATGAAAATTCAGAATTGCCAAAGAAGGTTTTGTATGTTTCCAACTGGTTTCAGTTCAGTAATCTGGAAGGTGACAAAAATTTTTATTACCAACAGCGGTACAACCAATTGGCCAAAAACGATACGGCCACTGTTTTTACAGAACTGAATCATTTCGGGAAAGAAAACCATCTCGATTTTGAAATTTTAGCATCGTATTTGGAACCTTTTGGATTTGAAAATTTTAAAAATCAGCAATTAATAGAATTATCAAGTGGCGAACACAAGAAGTTACAATTACTAAAAGCACTTTGGCTAAAACCTCAGGTTTTGGTTATAGACCAGCCTTACACAGGTCTGGATGTAAAATCAAGACAGTTTTTGAACCAGGCTTTTGATGATTTAATTAAAGAAAATGTAACGTTGATTTTAATCAATAATGATGACGAATTTCCTGAAAGTGTTCAATATTTTGTAGAGATAGAAAACGGAAAATTAGTTCATCGAAATTCCCCGAAAGACTTTTCTAAAGGTGAAAAAAGGATTCCAAAACCGCTTCCTTTTTTCCTTAAGAATAATCAGGAAAATGAACAGGAAAGCCTCATCAAATTAGAAAATATCAATATTTCTTACGGTGAAAAGCAAGTCCTGAAAAACATCGATTGGCAAGTCGGTTCCGGTGAACAATGGTTGTTGCAAGGACACAACGGTTCGGGAAAATCTACCTTGTTAAGTTTACTGAATGGTGACCATCCGCAGGCTTACGCCAATCAAATTTATTTGTTTGGGCAAAAGCGGGGAAGTGGCGAAAGTATTTGGGACATCAAAGAAAAAATCGGAATGATTTCGCCCGAATTACATTGGTATTTTGATATGAATGCGAATGTTGGGCAAACCATTGCTTCCGGTTTTTTTGACTCGATGAGTTTGTATCAGAAACTGAGTTTTGACCAGCAGCAACAGTTGGAACAATTGATTTATTTCTTCGATTTAAAAGAAGATAAAAACAAAAAATTGAGTACGCTTGCTTTGGGAAAACAACGTTTGGCTTTACTCGCCAGAACATTGATTAAAAAACCAAAACTTCTGATTTTGGATGAACCTTGCCAGGGAATGGACAACGAGCAAACACAATATTTCAATCAGGTGATTGATGATTTGGCAAGCCAGGGACAGTCGTTGATTTACGTCGGCCATTTTGAATCCCAATTGCCCAAAAAACTCAGCCACAAACTTGTTCTGGAAAACGGAATGATGATAATTAAAACAAAAATCAAAGAACCTGTAATATAAATGAAGATGAATGAGACGATGATATTTCCAACTTTAGAAGCTGTAAAAGCAGCCCGGAAAAGCATAGAAAATGTCGTGAATCACACGCCTTTGCAATACAACGCAAGGTTGTCAGAAAAATTTGGAGCCAATATTTTTCTTAAAAGGGAAGATTTGCAACCGGTGAGGTCGTACAAATTGCGGGGTGCTTACAATAAGATCAAAAACCTTTATAACGAAGGCAAAACATCAGACGGGATTGTCTGTGCAAGTGCCGGGAATCATGCTCAGGGCGTAGCTTTTTCTTGTAAACAACTCCAAATAAAAGGAACCATTTTTATGCCTGTGACTACGCCGAAGCAAAAACTGGAGCAGGTGGAAATGTTTGGTGGTAAATTCGTGGAAATCAAACTGGTAGGCGATACTTTTGATGCATCAAAAAATGCGGCTTTTGATTTTGCAAAAACTTCAGGTGCGGCTTTTATCCATCCTTTCGATGATGCTCAGATTATCGAAGGTCAGGCGACTTTGGCACTGGAAATTTTGGAGCAAAATACCGATCCTATTGATTTTGTTTTCATTCCCATTGGCGGCGGTGGTTTGGCTTCCGGCATTTCGACGGTTTTCAAATCGGTGTCTAAGGAGACTCAATTAATTGGTGTTGAACCCAAAGGTGCACCTTCGATGAAAACTTCCATTGGTAATAATATTAATACGGAATTGTCTGAAATTGATGGTTTTGTGGACGGTGCTGCGGTAAAAAAAGTCGGTGATTTGACGTTTGAGATATGTAAAAATGCGCTTTCGGACTGCATTTCTGTAGACGAAGGCAAAGTTTGTGATACCATTCTTCAACTCTACAATAGGGAAGCCATTGTCCTTGAACCTGCCGGGGCTTTGTCCATTTCGGCTTTGGAGCAATATCGAAACCAGATCAAAGGTAAAAATGTGGTTTGCATTGTTAGCGGAAGTAATAATGATATTACCAGGATGGAGGAGATTAAAGAGAGGGCTTTGCTCTATAATGGTTTGAAGCATTATTTTATGGTGAAATTTCCGCAACGTCCCGGTGCTTTGAAAGATTTTGTGCTGCATGTTTTAGGCGAAAATGACGATATTACCCATTTTGAATATACCAAGAAAAATTCGCGGGAAACGGCTTTGGCAATTGTCGGAATTGAGCTTTCCAATCCAAATGATTTTGAAGGTTTGAGAAACAGGATGCAGCAGCTCGGTTATTTTGAATCTTATCTTAATGACAATCCTGATGTACTGAACATGCTAATCTAATCATTGTAGTATCAACGAAATTTAAAAAAATAAAACTCTGCCAAAAGGTAGAGTTTTTCGTTCTTACCATACATGAGGTGATAAGAATTTAATGATTATGTAAACTAATATAGGATTACAGATTTTCACATTTTAAGAAAATTAATACTTAAAAAAATAAGACTTTGTTAATAAAAAATGGAAATTTGCCTGTTTTACAATCCCAAAAAACATTAATAATAATTAACAAAATCTTATGTTAGGCGTAATGATTTTATTCGTTATCTTGGTAAAGTGTAATAGGTACTAACTAATGTCATCTGTCACCGCCAAAGATCAATTTTTATAATATGCAGGTTCAACCTTATTCACTCTTTTCAGATTTTGACATTTACCTTTTTCGTTCAGGGAAACATACCAGGCTTTATGATAAGTTTGGCTCGCAAAAGGTAGTGGTAGAAGGTGTATCGGGCGTATATTTTGCAGTTTGGGCACCCAATGCAACAGAAGTATCAGTTATCGGTAATTTCAATCATTGGGATCCTGCATCTCATACATTGGCAGGCCGTTGGGACCAATCTGGGATTTGGGAAGGCTTTATTCCTGATCTTGATCTGGGCGAGGTTTACAAATATGGTATCCGAACCACTGAAGGAATTCTGCTGGAAAAAGCAGACCCTTATGGGCTTTGTTTCGAGAATGCCCTGCAGGCAGGCTCTGCAGTATGTACCACTTTTTATGAATGGGAAGACCAAGATTGGATGAAAAAGCGGTGGAGACATAATAGTCTACAAGCTCCCATTTCGGTTTATGAAATGCATTTGGGCTCATGGATGCGCGATCCTGCTAACCCAGATCGTTTCCTAAGCTATGGCGAGGTGGCCGATAAGCTGGTGCCTTATCTACAGGCTATGCATTTTACCCATGTAGAGTTGATGCCTGTGATGGAGTACCCATATGATCCCAGCTGGGGCTACCAGATTACAGGTTTCTATGCGGCGACGTCGCGCTTTGGAGGGCCACAGGGGTTAATGTACCTCATTTCAGAACTTCATAAAAATAATATCGGTGTTTTCCTGGATTGGGTGCCGTCCCACTTCCCGGGGGATGCCAATGGCTTGCACCGTTTTGATGGTTCATTCCTTTATGAGCACGAGGATCCCCGGAAGGGTTTTCACCCGGATTGGAAATCCTATATCTTCAATTATGGTAGGCCCGAGGTCAAGTCCTTTTTAATTTCCAATGCTATTTTTTGGCTGGACCGTTACCATGCAGATGGTTTGCGCGTAGATGCTGTCACCTCTATGCTTCACCTGGATTATTCCCGTAAAGATGGCGAGTGGGAACCTAATATCTATGGTGGCAATGTCAACCTAGAAGCCAAGCAGTTTCTACAGGATTTTAATACGGCAGTCTATAAAGAATTCCCGGATGTGCAGACCATTGCAGAAGAAAGCTCTGATTTCCCAAGGCTTACAAAACCTGTGCATGATGATGGTGTAGGTTTTGGGATGAAGTGGATGATGGGCTGGATGCACGATACATTGGATTACTTTAAGCAGGACCCCATTGTTCGGCGGGATTATCAGAACAAGATTACTTTCACCAGCACCTACATGTTTAATGAAAACTACATGATGCCATTGTCTCATGACGAGGTGGTGCATGGCAAGAGCTGCCTAATCTATAAGATGCCTGGTGATGAGTGGCAGAAGTATGCCAACCTCCGTGCTTTGTATGTGTATATGTTTACCAATCCAGGAGCCAAATTGCTCTTTATGGGGGATGAATTTGCCCAAACAACAGAATGGAATTTTACCCGCTCGCTGGACTGGCATCTTCTGCAGTATCCTGTGCATAAAAATATGCAAGAAATGGTAAGGGATCTTAACTATATGTATCGGGCGCATCCTGCTTTGTATGAGCTACAGTTTGATCCACAGGGTTTTGAATGGATAGATGGAGATGACCGAGATAATTCTGTTTTTACCTATCTAAGGAAAAGCAAAAATTATAAAGAAGTCCTGATGACAGTACTTAACCTAACACCCCGCAGTTTTGATTATAGAATAGGTATTGATAAAGGGACGGAGTGGCAAGTTATCCTCAATTCTGATGATGGTAAATACAGTGGGAGCGGGGTAGAAGCCGTGATTTCCCAAAAACTGGACGAAGGCTGGAACAACCGCAGTAATTCTATCATTATTAGGCTTCCGCCGCTAGCAGGTCTGGTACTGAAACAAATACAACCGGTTAAAAAATCAAAGATTGCAGATTATCTCAAAAGAAAAAAATAATAAGTCAAAACATATAGCCTGTTTCTCAAAAGTAAGTTAAAGATTTAGACTGAAAGTTAAACAGGTCATTAAAGGGCTTAATGTAAATAAAAATTAAAAAAACTCATGAAAATATTTCACCTCTCTATGGAGTGTTATCCTGTGGCAAAAGTCGGTGGATTGGCGGATGTGGTTGGCGCTTTGCCCAAATACCAAAATAGGATGGGGCAGGATGCCAGCGTCATTATGCCCTGGTATAACAAGCCGTTTTTCTTTAACCATGATTTCGAATTGGTATTTGACGGTTTTATCCATCAGTCATTTAACATGTTCCGGGTTCAGGTTTTCCGTGAGAAGCATCAGACTTTAGGTTTTGATCTTTATTTGGTTAAGATTCCGGGGCTTTTGGATAGGGAAAATGTTTATGGATATTGGGATGAGAGCCAGCAGTTTTTGGCGTTCCAGCATGGGGTATTGCACTGGCTGAGCGCTATGCAGATACGGCCAGACATTCTGCACTGCCATGATTACCATACCGGGCTGGTACCTTTTATGATAGAATACTGTTATGAATTCAGTTTCCTGAAAGGTGTTAAAACCATCGGTACCATTCATAATGGTGAGTACCAAGGCAGTATGGATTGGCAAATGTCCAATTACATGCCTCACTTCGAGGGTTGGAAATGGGGGCTGCTGGACTGGAATGGGCGCATCAACCCGATGGCGGCTATGATCAAATGCTGCAACGCCTTCAATGCCGTATCCGAAGGCTATCTTCAGGAACTGTTCTACAGCTTCCAAGGCTTGGAACCACTCATGAATCAGGAACGCCAGAAAGCTTTCGGGATTATCAATGGTATCGATACCGAAGTATGGGATCCGCAGACAGATGACATGCTGAAGTTTAACTACAATCAGGATTACGCTGCAGAAGGGAAATGGGAAAACAAAAAGATGATCTGCGCAGAGTATGGCCTTAATCCTAATCTGCCGCTATTCAGTTTTATTGGCCGCTTTGCCGGCGAGAAAGGTGCCGACTTGCTTCCTGAGATTGTCCGCAAAAGTATACAGGAGACCAATGGCAAACTGAACATTATGATTCTTGGATCTGGCAATCAGGATATAGAAAACCAGCTAAAAGCATTGCAATATGAGTTTAATATCAATTTTGCCCTAGATTTGGGCTACAAAGAATATTTGTCTCATCAGATTTATGCATCGTCAGATTTCCTACTGATGCCAAGCAGGGTAGAACCATGTGGCCTGAACCAGATGTATGCCATGCGCTATGGCACAGTACCTATTGTGCGGTACATTGGTGGTTTGAGGGATACCGTAGAAGATATTTCTACAGGCGGCAGTGGCCTCAACTTTACGCATGCCGGTGCAGATGATGCCGTACATGCCATCAAAAGGGCATTGCATATTTACAGTCAAAAGGATCTGATGAATGGCCTAATTGACAGTAACATGTCCTATGACTTCTCTTGGGAGAGGTCTGCACAGCGTTATTTGGACTTGTATCAATATTAATCGGCAGGCTATTTGGCTTAATAATTGAAACTGATAAAACTCTATGAAAACAACTCAACAAATTATATGAATGCAAGCGTAATCTCCATTGTACTGGGAGGCGGTCGGGGAACCAGATTGTTTCCCTTAACCTACACACGGTCAAAACCTGCCGTGCCAATTGCCGGTAAATACCGCCTTGTGGATATCCCTATTTCCAACTGTCTCAATTCGGGGCTCAACAGGATTTTGGTTTTAACACAGTTTAATTCGGCCTCTCTTAATTCCCACATCAAGAACTCTTACCACTTTGATATTTTCAGCAAAGGGTTTGTAGATATCCTGGCGGCAGAGCAAAATGTAGAGAATGAAAACTGGTATCAAGGTACTGCAGATGCAGTGCGACAGACGATGAAACACTTGGATAAGTATGAATACGAATATATCCTGATTCTCTCTGGCGATCAGCTTTATCAGATGGATTTCAAGAAGATGATTGACTTCCACAAAAAAAATGGCGGCGATATTACCATTGCTACTATTCCGGTAAATGCTAAGGACGCCACAGGTTTTGGGATTATGAAGGCGGATGAGGCAGGCAACATTACCGCTTTTACAGAAAAACCAGCTATGGATGTCCTGCAGGATTGGAAATCTGAAACCAGCGAAGCCAGCAAAGCCAAAGGTAAAGAATACCTGGCATCAATGGGTATCTATGTATTTACAAAGAACGTCTTGAGAAGGCTTTTCAAAGAATATGAAGGCGATGACTTTGGGAAAGACTTTATTCCGGCTTCCATTGGTGAGTATAAAGTGTTGAGCTATCAGTACGATGGCTACTGGACAGACATTGGTACCATAGAGTCTTTTTACGAGGCCAACTTGGATCTTGCACAGGATCTTCCTCAATTCAATTTGTTCAGTTCCAATCCTATATATACCAGGGCGAGGATGCTGCCGCCAACCAAAATTAATGGTTCATACGTAAGCAAAACAATCTTTGGTGACGGATGCATTATCCTGGCAGATAAGATTGAGAATTGCATCATTGGGAACAGGACGCGTATAGATCGTGGAACCACAATTGTTAATTCTTATGTGATGGGTGCTGACTATTACCAGACTGCCCAGCAGGTATCAGACAATGAGGAACATGGCGTCACCAGCATGGGAATTGGCAAATATTGCTATATAGACAAAGCTATCTTAGACAAAAACTGTTATATCGGCAACAATGTGAGGATTATTGGTGGCAAACATCACCCCGATGGCGATTACGAGACACACTCTATCAAAGATGGTATTGTAGTGGTTAAGAAAAACGCCGTCATACCGGATGGTACCAATATTATGTGATAACGTAAAATAATAAATATAAAAAACGCCCTTTGTCAGGGCGTTTTTTTCGTTATGCTTGTTTAGGAAGTTTAAATTTTTTGGAGTAGAGCATAATCAGTAATCCGGCAAGCATAAATGGAATGCTGAGAACCTGTCCTGTATTGAGTCCACCTAAGGTAATAAACTCGTCGCCCTGCGGTTCTTTTAAAAACTCAACAAAGAAACGGATGGCCCACAGGATAATAAAAAATAGCCCAAATAGCCAACCTTGCTGGTACTTCTTGTCGGTTTTGCGGTACAATACCCAAAGCAGGACAAAGAGGCAAACGTAGCCAACAGCTTCAAACAACTGGCTTGGATAGCGTGGGATGGTAACGCCATATTCCGAACTCTGCTGCGGAAACAAAACAGCAAACGGGGATGAAGGATCTACAGGTTTTCCAATAATCTCTGAATTGAAAAAATTCCCCATCCTTACAAATGCACCACCCAACGATACTACGATACCCAAACGGTCATAGACCCAAAAAGGATTCTTTTTGATAATTTTAAAACTGTAATACAGCGTAGTACAAATTAGTGCGATGGTAGCACCGTGGCTCGCCAATCCGGAGAAGCCTGTGAAATGCAAACCGCCCTTGGTACTGATAGGCAGAAAAACGCTGAGGAAATCTTCTTTAAAAAGTTCTGGCTGGTAAAAAATAACATGCCCCAACCTTGCTCCTAATATGGTACCTACAAGAGTCCAGGTGAAAAGGGGTTCCAGATATTTTTCCTCCACGCCATCTATACGGAATATTTTCAGCATCAGAAAATAGCCTAGCCCAAATGCCAAAACAAACATCAGACTATAGAAATGCAACATCACAGGCCCCAGTTGTATACCTTTTACCGGATCCCAAATCTTAAAAGGGGTTTCCAGTTGGGTGTTGTCCGCAGCAGTTAAAACTTTATCACATTTCAAAAGATATTTGAAATTCTCGATATTCTTTTGATCCAAATTTCCCTCCACCGGTTTAAAGTCTTTGTCAAGAATCTGGAACTTATTGTTTTTAAAGGATAGCAAAATATTTTGGATACTGCTAAGGTGCTCTGCAGATTCTGCTTTTATATTATCCTCATTCAGGATGATGAGTTCATTAGGGATATTGGCAAAAGCCTGTCGGTAGAGGTCATTGCTGTTTTGGGTAGCAAATATTTTGACAGGCAAACTGTCCTTGCCATTGATTTTCAAAGTACCGTCGGACAGATCACTTACTGTTGTTTGTGATGACACAAGCTGAAAAAGCCCGGCAAAAATAAGTAGATAAAATCTCAGAAAAATATGATTCATTAGATAAATGGGTTTAATGATGTTTTGGGGGCACGGGATCATAGCCGTGTCCGCCCCAAGGATGACAGCTGAGTATTCTTTTCAGCGAGAGCCAGCCGCCTTTTATCAGGCCATGGGTTTTAAGCGCCTGAAGCGTATAATGAGAACACGTGGGTGTGTACCTGCAGTTTTTTCCCAGCCAAGGCGATATGCAGTACTGATAAAAACGGATCATTACTACAAAAGGAAATATGAGGACTTTATTCAGCATTATCATTTAAGTGCTACAAAAATAAAAGAAAAATTACAACACAAGCTAAAATTAACCAACAATAACATTTTGCAAGCCATCTTAATGATATTCATCTACCTTGTTTTAATTATATTTTAAATTAATACCTCATATTGTAAAAAATACCTGTTATGATTTGACATTTCAACTATAAATCTTGATTTTTGCAAAATGGATAAAAGAATATTTCCTCTGGCTTTGGGTGGATTAGGCATCGGTACAACAGAATTTGTAATTATGGGCTTGTTGCCTGATGTTGCAAAATCTTTGGAAATCACCATCCCTGAAGCAGGGCATTTGATTTCCTCCTATGCTTTGGGTGTTGTGGTAGGTGCCCCAATTTTGGTAGGTTACGCCGCTAAGTTTCCACCCAAAAAAATTCTTCTTTTTTTGATGTTGGCTTTTACCATTTTCAATGGACTGTCGGCATTGGTTAATAATTATTATGCGATGATGGCGGCAAGGTTCTTCTCTGGACTGCCACACGGGGCATTTTTTGGTGTTGGTACAGTGGTGGCCACCCGCATGGCAAGACCCGGCAAGCAGGCACAAAGTATAGCGTTGATGTTCACGGGGCTTACCCTGGCTAACCTCGCCATGGTGCCTTTCGTAACCTGGCTGGGGCATTTGTTGTCTTGGCGTTACGCTTTTGGTGTGGTGTCACTTATAGGTATTCTTACGATGGTATTTATTCAGCTTTTTCTCCCGGAGATGGGCAGCCTGCGGACCACAACACTTAAAAAAGAACTGGAATTTTTCAAAACGGCTAAAGCCTGGCATATCATCGCTATTACAGCAATCGGTTTTGGAGGTTTGTTTGCGTGGTTCAGTTATATCACGCCACTCATGACCGAAGTCAGCAGGTTTGATACCAGTTCCATTGCCTACATCATGATCCTGGCCGGTGCCGGTATGGTGGTAGGTAATTTTATTGGAGGAATTATGGCAGACAAAATGAGACCTGCACTGGCTGGTGCTATTTTGTTGTTTGCAATGGTGGTAGCACTTGTCTTGGTTTTTTTCTTCTCAGAATATAAAACGGTTTCTCTCATCCTGACCTTCCTTTGTGGTGCGCTTTCTATGGCTGTGGGAACGCCAGTCAATATTATGATGTTGCGCTCTGCAAAAAATTCCGAAATGATGGCGGCGGCTTTTATGCAGGCGGCTTTCAATATTGGGAATTCGTTAGGCGCTTTTTTCGGTGGCCTGCCTTTGGAGTTTGGTTTTTCATATAATTACCCGTCCATTGTGGGAGCAATAATGGCAGGTTTGGGTTTTGTGATGTGCCTTACATTTATCAAAAAATATAATCCGGTTAAGTAATTAAGGTCTTTCTATTTTTTAGGCTCTATTGTACGGAATGTCAGGCTGATCCTTGGCGCAGTCACTTTTTTGGTGGTTGGCAGCCTGTGCAGCCAGTGTTTTTGTGTTGTGCCTTTCATAATGAGTAAGCTGCCGTGTTCGAGGTTGATTGACACAAGTTCCTTGCTTGTCTTATGTTTAAAACTGAATTTGCGCTCAGCCCCAAAACTAACCGAACTGATGGCACCATTTTCCTTAAGATCTTTTTCGCCATCGCTGTGATAGGCCATACCTTCGGAGCCATCATGGTAGAGGTTAAGCAGGCAGGAATTGAAAGTTTCTCCAGAGCTTTTTTCAATCGCAGTCTTTATTTCCAATAAGGCTTTGGTCCAGGGAAGTGCGGTTTTTGTCCTGCCGGAATAGGTATATGGGAAAGCCTCATCGCCATACCATGCTACTTTCCGCTTAGTTTCTATCAGTTTACCAAAGATAACGGCCTCGTCGCTTTTCCATTCTACTTCTTCCAGCAATTTTTCGAAATAAGCATTGGCTTGTCCCTGAGAAAATACTTTGCCGTAATAAGTTGTAATGCCATCGTAAGGCAAAATGTTATCGATAATTAACGATGTATTCCCAAAAAGATTCATGTTTCAAAAATATCAAATAATTGTTGTAGTTAAAGCCATATTCAATTTTATGTTGTGTTCGTTTATGTAACCGTCTAATTATTCTTATTTTTGCAAAAAATCAGTCTAAGAAGATGAAGCCAAGTTTAGCCAAAGGAACCAGGGATTTTACCGCGAAAGAAGTTTCCCGAAGAAAATATATCATCAATACATTACAAAAGAATTTTGAATTATTTGGTTTTCAACCATTGGAGACACCAAGTTTCGAAAACCTATCTACTTTAACCGGTAAATATGGAGAAGAGGGAGACCGTTTGATTTTCAAAATCCTTAACTCCGGTGATTATGCGGCTAAAACCAATGATGCAGATTGGCAGGGGAAAAATTCTCAGAGACTGATTGCCCAAATCTCCGAAAAAGCATTGCGCTATGATCTTACTGTTCCCTTTGCGCGCTTTGTCGCCATGAATCAGGGGCAGCTGGCTTTTCCATACAAACGGTATCAAATTCAGCCGGTTTGGCGTGCAGACCGTCCTCAAAAAGGGCGTTTCCGTGAGTTTTACCAGTGCGATGCAGATGTAGTTGGCAGTACGAGCCTTTGGCAGGAAGTGGAGCTTTTGCAATTGTATTTCAAGTCATTCCGGGATCTTGGTTTGTCCGTTTCTGTTCATATTAATAACAGGAAAATCCTTTCCGGGCTGGCAGATTATGCAGGTATTGCAGAACAATTGATTGATTTTACAGTGGCTTTGGACAAGCTGGATAAGATTGGTAAAGACGGCGTGGTAAAAGAGATGTTGGAAAAGGGAATATCGGAAGATGCGGTCTCCAAACTGGATTTCCTCTTCAGTCAGACCAATGATCCTTTGGAAAACCTTCTTAACCTGAAAGAAAAATTTGTGTCCAATGAAGTTGGTTTAAGAGGTGTTGAAGAACTAGAGTTTGTGATTACGAATGCACTTAATCTGGGCATTGACGCTCAAAGTTTGGTTTTCGACATCACCCTTGCTAGAGGATTGGATTACTATACAGGTGCTATTTTTGAGGTAAAGGCCGATGAGGTGGCCATGGGATCCATTGGCGGTGGTGGTCGTTATGATAACCTGACGGAGGTTTTTGGGGTGAAAGATGTTCCCGGGATTGGTATTTCTTTTGGGCTAGACAGGATTTATCTCGTGATGGAGGAATTGTCTATTTTCCCGGAAGAATCCGAAGCTACAGTACAATACCTGTTTGCCAACTATGGCGAAACCGAAGCCGTACAAGCACTGAAACTGATTGCGACACTTAGGGATAACAATATCTCCTCAGAACTCTATCCAGAAGCCGCCAAACTGAAAAAACAATTTACTTACGCAGAAAAAAAAGGGATAGAAAATATCGTTTTCCTGGGACAAGAAGAGATTAATAATCAGACGATCACAGTGAAGGATTTACAATCTGGCGAACAGAAAACACTAAAGATTGAAGATTTTTTTAGGATAACTAACATCTAGTATAAAAGATAGATATTGCTTGTTTATTTTTTTTTACAAGCTTATCTTCATCCTACAAAACAAACTCAATATTAAAAAACTTTGGCTACTTTTGCCACAAATTCCATTATTATGAATCCCGGAAAATTCAATACGCTTAAAATTTCTGAAAAAATATCCTCTGGCTATATATTGCAAGATGAAAATGGGGAAAAAGCATTTATTCAGAAAGTTTTTGCAGATGACAGCTGGGAATTGGGCAATGATGTGGAGGTTTTTGTTTATCAGGAAGATGGCGGACTAAAGGCGACAACGGAACACCCAAACGCAATTGCAGATGAGTTTGCGGTGATGACCAGCGTACAAAGTTTGCCAAGTGGCGCATTTATGGATTGGGGAATTATCAAAGATCTTTTTGTGCCATACAAGCAGCAAAAATCCAAAATTATTGAAGGGAAGCGATACCTGATTTATGTTTACATTGATGAAGCTACAGGATTAATCACCGGAACTACCAAGTTTAAGCGTAATCCACAATATGAGAATCTTCCTTTTGCAAAAGGTGATAAGGTAGATCTTATCCTGATGAATGAATCAGAATTAGGATGGAACGTGGTTATTAATAAAAAGTACATTGGGCTGATATACGCCTCAGATGTTTACAAAAAACTGTATCCTTTGTCCGAGGAAACAGGCTATATAAAAGCCATCCGCGAAGACGGTAAGATTGATATTACCCTACAACCAGAAGGTTATGAGAATATCGATGAATTTAAGCAGAAAATTATTGATAAACTTAACGACAATTACGGCTTGCTCTACCTGTCCGACCAATCAACTCCGGATGAGATCAGGGATGAGTTGCAGATGAGTAAAAAGAATTTTAAGAAAGCGATTGGCGGGCTTTACAAAGACAAAATCATTGATCTGCTGGACGATAAGATCAAACTCCTGTAATTTCTTTGCCGTAAGCTATTTTTTCTGGAAAATACTACATTCTTAACGCTTGCTTGGAACTGTTTTTGTTCATCAGGAAGAAAATAAATGATGAAAAAAATTTTATTAAGCGGTGCAACCGGACTGGTTGGCAAAAAGCTTTCCCGCAAGTTGTACGAACGAGGCTATCAGGTAGAAATTCTGGTTCGAAACAAAAAAGAAAAAACAAATTTCAACTCGTACCTGTGGGATTATAAAAATCATATTATAGAAGATGGCGCGTTCGACAATACGTATATTTTCATTCATCTTGCAGGTGCCACCATCAGCAAACGTTGGACAGATTCTTATAAAGAGGAGATCTACCATAGCAGGATAGATTCTGCTCAGTTTATTTACGAGGAGATGAAAAAACGTAACATTCACCCAGAAGCGTTTATATCAGCGTCTGCCAATGGCTATTATGGTCAGGTGACTTCGGAACATATTTTCAAGGAATCTGATCCCTCTGGTAGTGATTTTTTGGCGAAGGTTTGCAAAGATTGGGAAAATAGAGCCTACCAATTCAAAAATTTGGGTAGCAGGGTAGTTTGCGTACGGACTGCCACAGTTCTTAGCAGCAAAGGCGGCGCATTGGAGACATTGCGAAAACCTATTGATTATGGTTTTGGTGCTGCTTTAGGAACAGGCAAACAATATTTCCCTTGGATTCACGAGGATGATTTAGTCAATATTTATCTAAAAGCAGTGGAAGATGCAAGTATGGAAGGTTCATACAATGCCTCTGCACCGGAACATGTCACTAACAAAGTTTTTACCCAAAAACTGGCTGCACAGCTTGATCACAAAATTTTACTTCCCAATATCCCAAAGTGGATTATAAAGGCTGTTTTGGGCGAAATGTCAGTTTTAGCATTGGAAGGCAGTAGGTTGTCATGCGATAAAATAGAGAAAGCTGGATTTAAATTTTCCTTTAATACTTTGGATGCTGCTTTAGCAGATGTTTTATAATTTTGCATAATATCAATCAGATTTTAAAATCCTATGAAAGTGACAGGAAAAAGTGAACAAAGACTCTCTTTATTAGAAAATATTGCAAACGGGATCATTTGGTGGGTAGGGTCGATTCCATCGCTGATTCTTCATACCATATTTTTTATCGTCAGTTTTGCGTTACCAATTTTTGGTTTGGTAGATTTTGATAAAATGTTGCTCGTCCTTACCACCGTTGTTTCTCTGGAGGCTATTTACCTTGCTATTTTCATCCAGATGTCCGTCAACAAAAGTTCTGAACATATTGAGGATTTGAAAGATGATGTTAACGAAATTCAGGAAGATATTGATGAAATCCAGGAGGATATAGAAGATATCAGCGAGGATATTGATGAAATTCAGGAAGATATAGAGGAAATAAATGAAGACGAAGAAGATGATGACCACAGCGAACGTGCCAGAACGGTAATGCTGAAAAGTAAAGTCAGCAATAATAAAAATGACATCAAAAATCTAAAAGATAAAATTACCGAGTTAGAAGCCATCATAGAATCATTCCGTAAGGATAAGGAATAGGTTCTACGGCAGTATAAAGAAAAATATAGCACAAAAATGCATAATGCTGCCACCCAATACGAATAGATGCCAAATAGGGTGGTAGTATGGCTTTCTATCTTTGGCATAAAAATAAATCCCAAAAGTGTAGAACAAACCTCCCAAAATTATAAAAGTTAGGGCACCTGTTGATAAATTCTCCATCATTGGTTTGATGGCAATAATGCAGAGCCAGCCCATCAATGCATAAAGGGTGAGCGATATTTTTTCATTTTTCCTCAGCGGCGAGAATTTGAAAATAAACCCCACCAACACCAATCCCCAAATCACACCAAACATTGTCCATCCCCAAACGCCTTTCAAACCAAGCAGTGCAATAGGCGTATAGGTTCCTGCAATTAAAAGATAGATGCTGAGATGGTCGATTTTCTGACCAATTTTTTTCCACTTGAGCCGATAGGCGGCATGATAAGCCGTAGAAGCACTATACAGCACAACGAGACTGATGCCAAAAACCAGAGAAACCGCCAATGCCATGGCACTACCATTTAAAACAGAATATGTCGTCATCACCGCAAGAGCTACAATTGACAGAACAGTACCAAAACCATGGGTGATGACATTGTAGAGTTCTTCTCTTTTACGGTTTTTTTTGGCCATGGTACTTATTTTTTAGGGGATAAAAGTGGCTAGCAATCTTTTATCAAGTTAGTCATAATTATATTAACGATAAATGATTATAATTTACTTTAAACTGTAATTTTGTTTAACAAATTTTTAACATTACCCGTCGTTTTTTACTACATTTGTTTCTTTTATAAATTTTTGATCTGATATGAATTCACTTTTCAGAAGAAAACACTACTCGGAGAATACAGATAGTGGGCAGCTCAACCGCGTGTTGGGAACATGGGATATTGTATTTTTTGGTATTGCTGCCATCATAGGAGCCGGGAGTTTTAGCAGTTTGGGCGAGGCCATTTTCCGTGGCGGTCCCGGCGTTATTGTCCTTTATCTGATCTGTGGATTTGCCTGTGCTTTTACAGCACTTTGTTATGCAGAGTTTGCCAGCCGGATTCCCACCGCCGGCAGTGCTTACACTTATGCCTACGCAAGTTTTGGTGAGCTGATTGCCTGGATTATTGGCTGGGCTTTGATTATGGAATATTCTTTTGGGAATATCTATGTCGCATTTTCTTGGTCAGATTATTTTACGAGTTTTATGGAGCGCATTGGCGTCCACATTCCAGATTACCTTACCTGCAGTTATACAGAAGCCAAGAAAGCTTTTTTTAACCATTCTAATAATACCGAACTTATCAACGCGTGGCAATCGGCACCCGTAATAGGGAATCTCAAAATCATTTTGGATATTCCAGCGTTGGTTATTAATGGTTTAATTACCTGGTTGTGTTATCAGGGCATCAGGGAGAGTAAAAATTTCAACAACTTTTTTGTTCTGCTTAAGTTGTTTGTTATCCTCCTGGTGATTGCTGTGGGCGTGGCTTACGTCAATACTGGGAATTGGTTTCCTGCCAATGCGGAAGGTACAGCATCATCATTTATGCCTAATGGCTTTGCCGGTGTTATGTCTGCAGTTTCTGGTGTATTCTTCGCATATATTGGGTTTGATGCTATTTCTGTTTTGTCGGAAGAAACTAAAAATCCTCAAAAAGATTTACCAAAAGGCATGCTGATTTCCCTTGGGCTTTGTACTGTGATCTATATTATTTTAACACTCACGTTGACAGGGGTTGTAGATTACAGGAAGTTTGATGGGATTGGTGATCCCTTGGCATTTATATTTCAAAAATCGAATCTTAACCTTCCCTGGATGGAATTTATAGTTTCACTTATTGCAATTGTAGCCATTACCACAGTGCTATTGGTTTTCCAGATGGGGCAGCCGAGGATTTGGATGGCCATGTCAAGAGATGGCCTTTTACCCAAAAAATTCCAGCAGGTACACAGCAAAAATAAAGTTCCTTCATTTGCTACGGTGGTTACAGGTATTGTGGTAGGTATCCCGATTTTATTTACAGATAAGACCTTTATCCTAGATTTTACGAGTATCGGGACCATTTTCGCATTCGTCTTGGTATGTGGTGGCGTTTTGATGCTACCTCCGAAGGAGAAGATCAAAGGACGTTTTCACCTGCCCTATGTTAATGGCAAATTCATTTTTCCATTAATCTTCATCGTTGGATTGCTAGGTTTTTATGTCTTTCAACCCGATTTTTTTCATCAGCTTTCTGATATTAATGATCCTAAGGAAGGCGAATTCCGTTTGGCAATCATCATTTACATCATTGCTAATTTTATATTATGTGCATTGGCATTTGTCAAAAATTTATCCCTGATCCCATTAATTGGGCTTAGCTCCTGTCTTTATCTTTTAACAGGGATGAGCCATGAGAACTGGTTTTGGTTTGGACTATGGTTTGCTATTGGTCTCGTAATCTACTTTTTATATGGATTCCGACACAGTAAACTCAATAACCAAAGTCATGGAAACGCCGAAAAAAATTAAAAATTACCAGGAATTTTACCCATATTATCTGTCTGAACATAGCAAACGATGGACAAAAATATTTCATTTTCTAGGTGTCTTGCTGGTATTTGTGGTGATTTTTTATGTCATTACAAGTGGTAAAGAGCGGTTTCTCTGGTATTGTCCGATTTTTGGTTATGGCTTTGCCTGGTTTAGCCATGCGGTTTTTGAAGGTAATCATCCCTCAACATTCAGGTATCCGCTATGGTCTCTCTTTTCAGATTTCCGTTTATTTTTTGAATTACTAATAGGAAAGCAGAAATTTTAAGTTTGATTATCCCCCATGAAAAATTTTATAAAATCTAATATTTCGTTAGACTCACTGGCTATAATGCTTGTGCAGTCTCCTGTCGCTTTGGCCATGCTGATGGGTAATGATTTTGTTATCAAAGTGGCTAACCCTCAAATGCTACAATTGTGGGGCAAAACAAAAGATATCATTGGGCTGGATCTTTTACAGGCATTGCCAGAACTACAAGATCAACCTTTTATGGGATTTTTGAGAAATGTTATGGCCACAGGAGAACCCTACAAAGGTTATCAGCAGATCGCATATCTTATAAGGAATGGCAAGAACGAAGAGTGTTATTTTGATTTTATTTACGCACCAATTTATAATGACGAAGAGACCGAAGTCATTGGAATCAGTGTTGTAGCGACCGAGGTGACAGATCAAGTGCTGGCACAAAAAAAACTCGAAGAAACCGAATATAAATTTGAAAATTTAATCAAGCAGTCCGATTTTTCAATTGCGCTGTATAAGGGAAAAGACCTTTTTATTGACATGGCGAATAATGCCATGCTAAAGAGTTGGAATAAAGATAGTTCGGTTATCGGCAAAACTCTGGAGGAGGCGCTACCCGAATTACAAGGTCAACCATTTGTGGAGATTCTCAGAAATATTTATGATACCCGACAAACTTACACCTCCAAAGAAGGAGAAGTTTTTCTGGAAAGGGATGGCCAGCTGAAAAAGCTTTACTATAATTTTTCCTATAAACCACTATTTAATCAAAAGGGCGATATTTATGCGATCTTGAATGTAGCGACAGATGTCACAGAAATGGTTGAAACCAAAAAACAACTGAAGCAAAATGAAGAAAGATACCGAAACCTGGCAGATAGCCTACCAATCATTGTTTGGACCGCGGATAAGGATGGTAAAACAGATTACTACAATCAAAAATGGTACGATTATACAGGGTTTGAAGGCGTAGAATCTAGGGAGGATGTAACCAAAAAATTATTACACCCCAACGATTATGAAAGGGCATTGGAGGTGTGGAGAGCCAGCAACCAAAATAAAGTGCCTTATGAGATCGAATATCAGTTTCGGGATCGTACAAAAGAGAATAGTTACAAGTGGTTTCTTGGGCGGGCTCTTCCCATTAAGGATCAACAAGGTGATGTAGTGCAGTGGATTGGCACTTGTACAGATATAGATGATTTTAAGCAGTTTCAGCAGCAGAAAGATAACTTTCTTGGCATTGCAAGCCACGAGCTGAAAACACCACTTACAAGCCTTAAGTTGTACTCTCAGTTTCTGGAAAAAAACCTTCGGAAGCAAGAAGATTACAAAAATGCCGAAGTTGCTAGAAAGATGGATGACCAAATCAATAAGTTAACCAGCCTCGTTAATGATTTATTAGATGTAACCAAAATTCAAAATGGGCAAATCCTGCTCAGCAAAGCAGATTTTGATTTTGATGAATTGGTGAAAGAAATTATTGATGAGCAGCAAATGAGTACCAATCATAAGATTGAGTTAGAAGCTAACCAGATTGGTATGGTTCAGGCGGATAGGCACCGGATTTCTCAGGTAATGAGTAATTTAATTAGCAATGCAATCAAGTACTCACCTTTAGGCGATCGTATTCAGATCACCACCAATAAAACCAGTGATAATAAGATTTTATTTTCGGTTAAAGATTTTGGAATTGGAATTCCAGATGATAAAAAAGATAAGGTTTTTGAGCAGTATTACAGGGTAAGTGGAAGTAAAGAACACACATTTCCTGGTTTAGGTTTGGGACTTTATATTTCATCTGAGATTATCAAGAGAAGCGGTGGCAAGATTTTTGTAAACTCAGTTGAAGGTAAGGGTTCTGTATTTAGTTTCGAAATTCCTATTACCGATATTACTACTAATTAATAGAATACAATGTCAAATTCAAAGAAAGTTATTGTCGTAGATGACAGCCCCGCTATATTGGATTCCGTAAAATTAATGTTGGATATGGAGGGTTTTGATGTAACTAATTATGAGAGAGGATCCGAAATGTTTAACTCCTTAACACTTACCGCTAAGCCCGATGTTATTTTGATGGATATGTGGCTTTCAGGCGAGGATGGTAGGGATATTTGCAAAATGATCAAATCACATCAGGATTTTAAGAATATTCCGGTAGTTATAATGTCTGCAAGTCGTGGTCTGGGAGATTCTGCCTTAGAAAGTGGGGCAGTTGACTTTATCCCAAAACCATTTGATCTTGGTGAGATCGTTGAGAAAATAAGATATTATTCAAACACTGTTCAGTGATTAAAATAAACAAGATGACGAAAAAAAATATTTTTTTTAAAAAGTCATCCTTAGCTTAAGGATGACTTTTTTTATTAAAAAAATTGTAAGTTCTTAATCGGTAATGGATTCAACAATTCATTCACTTTTTAAAATACATCTTGAAATATTTCACAGGAACCCAAAGGAATCCAAAACATTCACCTTCTTCTTTCCCTGTATGTTTGTGGTGTTGCTTGTGAGCTCTTCTGATGGCCAATAGGTAAGGATTTTGCGTATTTTTAAGAATTTTTATGCGTTGGTGGATAAAGATGTCATGCACAAAAAAATAAGCCATCCCATAAATGGTAATCCCTACACCAATATAGAAATAAATATCGAAGCCATTAGTACTCCCAAAATACATGAGAAGAATGGCAGGAATGGCAAAAATGATAAAGAAATAATCGTTTTTTTCCAGCGGTGGATCGCTGCTGTGATCGTGATGGTCCCTATGCAAAGACCACAATAGGCCATGCATAATATATTTGTGAATGAGCCAGGTAAGGCCTTCCATTACAAAAAATGTTACGAGTATGATTAGGAAATTCATCTAACTTACTTTTTTTGGTTAAACATCCCATCCAGAATTTCTGTTCTGTAATCAAAGATGTGTTTCAATTTTTGCTTAACAAATAACTGGTGCGCTATTTCACCTAAAAATCCCATTGGCAGTTCGTAATCCACCGTATCTTTCATCAAGACGCCATCTTTGTTTGGGAAAAACTCATGACGGTGGTGCCACAGTTTGTAAGGTCCTTTTTTCTGAAAGTCAATAAAACTTTTTTGAAAATCAACGTCTATTATTTCTGTCTGCCATTTCATTTTAATATTAAAGATCGGCGACACGTTATAATCAATCAACATCCCTTTATAGATCTCGTAATCTTCCAGTTTAGTCAACACCTCAAACTTCATATCTTTGGGTGTTATTTTGGATAAATTGTTGGCAGATGAGAAAAATTTCCAAGCCTCTGCAATGCTGCAGTCCAGCTGCAGTTCCCTTTTTAATTGATGTATCATGATTCTGCTTTTAGGACTTGTTGTATCATTTGTTTTAGTGCCAAGTTATCGATTGTATGAAGGTTTTTTTGTAAGAAATTCCGGTCATCATCCATATTGCTTTTGTAGCCTAAGAATCCTGGGCTGCCTTTCTGTACAGAATATCTTAAAAACCTGATTTCCAAATTATCTGGTTTCTGTTTTATGGCCATTTCAATATTTTTTTTGCCTTTGCGAAAAGTTCTTAATTTTTCGATAGGATTATTGACATGCTTGGCCCAAACCGACTGCAATGCACCATAGTAAGCCAAATTTATACCGCTGTTTGATTGTGAGTCTAATTTCCGCAACAGCTCATTACAAACAGCTTTATTCTCGGTTGCGGATTTATAATTTTGTCTTAGATGATTAACATCCATTTGTTGAGCAGTTAAAAAATTGGACAAAAATATGAGGAAACCCCAAAACTTCATATAATCGACATTTTATATTCTACATAGCAACCCATCATGAGGGAAATTTTACGGCCGTTGGATATTCTGATCCTTTGGTTAACAATTTTACAGGCCGATGTTTTCCTGATTTTATTGAACAAAGAAACATAATATCTGTAAGCCAGGTAAACACCAAAACGTGAAGTACCGGGTAGCATTTTTATACCTTCCAAGGCTGTTTGAAATTCAGAATGGATTTCCTGCTCGATCTCGCATTTTACTTTTTGGTCAAAGTCGCTGATGTCAACATTGGGAAAATACGTGCGCCCCAAAGTATAATAATCATCCTTCATATCCCGCAGGAAGTTCACTTTCTGAAAAGCAGAACCCAATGTCATGGCATAAGGTTTCAGTTTTTCAAACTCGGTTTTGTTGCCATCTACAAAAACCTGAAGGCACATTAATCCAACCACTTCCGCAGAGCCCAAAATGTATTCTTTATACAACTCCGAATTGTAATCCACCTTATGCAAATCCATTTCCATACTTTTGAGAAATTGGTTGATGAGGCTGTAATCGATTTTGTAACGGTGAACCGTCTCCTGAAAGGACTGCAAAATAGGGTTAAGTGAAATTTTCTCTTCCAGCGCGGCCAAAGTCTCATCCCGAAAGCGTGACAGCAATTTTTGTTTGTCAAAACCATGGAAGCTGTCCACAATCTCGTCCGCAAGCCTTACATAACCATAGATGGAGTAGATGGGATTTCTGATTTTGGGAGATAATGCCAAGATCCCCAAAGAGAAACTGGTGCTGTACTGTTTGGTGGTGGCTTTGCTCACTTTATATGAGAGTTCATCAAATAATTGTTTCATATCCTAATATTTTTTTGAGGTACAAGAGACCTTTAATTGGCATTTATAATTTGGTTTTATATTTTATCAACTTCGGCTGCCGCAATTTTTCCCGATATGATAGAAGGCGGCACGCCCGGTCCGGGAACGGTCAGTTGGCCTGTGTAAAAAAGGTTTTTTAACTTTTTATTTCTTAACGAAGGTTTTAAAACCGCAGTTTGGGACAATGTATTAGCCAAGCCGTAAGCGTTACCTGCATAGGCATGATAATCTTTGATAAAATCATCAATGCAATAACTCCTTTTATACTCGATCTGATCTTGCAGATTGGGTATTTTTGTATGTTTTTCTATCCGCGAAATCATTTCTAAAAAGTATTTTTCGCGCATTTCTTCGGAATCTTGTATTCCAGTGGCGATAGGCATCAACAAGAAAAGATTTTCGCAACCTTCTGGCGCGGTAGAAGCATCTGTCTTAGACGGGCAGCAAACATAGAACAATGGTTTTGTTGGCCATTTTTTATCTTCATAGATTTCTGAAGTGTGGACATCCAAATCATTTTCGAAAAACAGGGTATGATGATTCAGTCCATCGATTTTCCTCTTGATCCCAAGATAAAATATGAGGCAGGATGGAGCAAAGGTTTTCTTTTTCCAATAGTCCTCATTATAATTTCTTTCATTTTTTTGAAGCAGATCCTGCTCTGTATGATGATAATCTGATGAAGCAATGACGTAATCAAACGCCAACTTTTGACCATTTACCATAATGCCTTTAACCGTTTTACCTTCTGTGATAATCTGTTCTACTGGAGAGTTGAGGTGAATTTTAGTTCCTAAAGTTTTTCCAATATCAGCCATTGCATCAATCACTTTGCTAAAACCGCCCATCGGATACCAGGTTCCCAACTTATATCCACCGTAATTCATAAGACTATAGAGGGCAGGGATATCTTTAGGCGCGGCACCCAAGAAAATAACCGGAAACTCCATCAGCATAATCAGTTTTGGGTGGGAAAAATACTTTCTTACAAACTGATGAAAATTCGACAACAGATCTAGCTTTAGTGCGCTTTTGGCAATTTTAGGAGACACAAATTCCAGCCAAGAATGACATGGTTTGTTGACAAATTCTTTCATCCCAACTTCATACTTGTATTGGGCATCTTTCATAAAATGATCCAGCTTTTCGCCGGCACCTTGCTCCAGGCTTTCGAAGAGCTGTTTCATATCATCATAATTTTCCGGAACAGAAAGGTTGCCGTCGGAAAAAACCATCTCAAATTGTGGATTCAGTGGAACCAATTGATAATAATCTGAGGCTTTGTGCCCAAAATCTGAGAAAAAATCTTCAATAATATCCGGCATCCAATACCAGCTTGGCCCCATATCAAAGGTATAACCACTGGCATGAAAACTTCTTGCACGGCCGCCAATGCTGCTGTTTTTTTCAAAAATATGAACCTCATGACCTGCTTTGGCACAATATGCTGCTGCTGACAATCCTGAAAATCCTGAACCAATAATGGCAATCTTTTTCTTCATAATTAATTATTGATAATGGGAAAATCCTTTACTACAGTGTCCAGAAGTTCGGAGGAATTGATGTTTTTTGAAAATATAGGGCGATGGAAATGATCGAGTTTATCGAGTATTCTGATTAAGGTCAATTTTTCGCTGTAACTAAGGTTCCCGGTTACAATTCGCGTTGCAGTACGAATTTTATCCATTTGCTGGTCAAGTGCGGAAATGCCTTCATTAGTTATTTCAAGGATTTTGGAACGTTTATCATCATTGGAATCGATCTGCCTAATCCAACCATTTTTAATAAGTCGGTTAATAATAAGAATTCCTGCAGGCTTATCCTGAACATTCTTTTTAATAAGTTGCATTTTGGTCATTTTGCCGAAGGCTTTCAGATTTATAAGATAAATAAAGTCCTCCTGAGTACTGAATCCTGAATTGGCAATAGCAGATTTGGAATAATTTTTCGCATAACGATTCATATGGACAAGAAGGGTACTGATGACACTTTCTGCAGACCGCCCGTTTTCTTTGCCTTCCCAATAGGGTTCTGTGTTTTCCAATTGTCGCTTAACCTGCTCCTGATTGTAGATCCAGTTTTTGAAACCTTCGATATCTTTGCTGTATAAACCATCTGAATTGTCATACTCAAATTGTTGCACTAGGTCAATTGTATCTTTGATGACATTAGAATTCATTATATTTAATTTATAAATATACTATTAATATAACTAATTAGTATATAAATAAACATATCAAATATGAGACCAATCGAATTTTAAACAAATGTTTTAAATTTTCTTAAAATTCACTCAACAGGTCTTAAAAAAATATTAAAAGAACTAAATATTGATAATTTTATGATTTATTGGAACTGTACTTGTTTTATGGTTGTCAACTTAACAACTAAAATAGAAAGGTTATGAAAACGGATTTAAGAATTAAAAGTTTATTATTAGGTGCAACATTTCTTACTGTAGGATACGTAAGTGCACAAACTCAACAAAACACAACTGAGGCTGCAAACCAACAAGTACAAACACAACAGGCTGCATCTCCGGAAATAGAAGCACTCAAAAAACAAGTAGCTGCAAAGCCTGATGATACACAGGCGTTGGTAGGACTAGCAACAGCTTATCAAAATGCGGGCGATTGGTCATCAGCTATTACTACGTGGAATAAGATTACAACATTAATCCCAGATTGGGCACCTGCTTATTATAGTATTGGTTATGCTAACCAATCGGCCAAAAATTCAGATGCAGCAAAAAGTGCTTATGAGCAGTATATATTAAAAGTGAAACCGGGCGAGGAAGAAGCTAACAAGCAGAATTTAGCTTACGCCTACTTCTTTATTGCCTTTATGGATAAAGATTCAAACCCAGAAAAGGCTAAACAATATGTTGCTAAATCGTTGCAATATGATGGCTCTAATCAGGATGCTTTGACACTTAGCAAAAGTCTAATGAACTAAGAGCATTTGTCAATTTAGTTATAAAGCCGGAAGATTGATTCTTCCGGCTTTTTCTATTTTCATTTAGATACTTTAAAAATTCATCTGAAAACCAAACTGAACCCCAAATTTTCTAACATTTGTATCGGTAGTTTTATGATTAAGGTAATTACCACGCCAGTTAAAATCGATGCGCAAAAGACGGAAGTTCCCCCAGCCGATATTTTCTATCCCAAAACCATATTCATAGTAAGGTTTATTTGGTGCGCTTAACGGGATATTGCCTGCATTCATATCAATAGTCTCTTGTTTTAGGCTTCCTATCCCGGAACGGAGAAAAGCTACCTCGCGCAGTTTTAGTTTTTTGATTAATGGGATTTGGGATAGTATTTTACCGTTGAAGTGGTGTTCTAGAAACATAACTGCATAAGAATCTGCCGTAAATTCATAATAATTCATCAAAGAAAATACGCCACGCTGCAAGCCGTAAGACTGGTTGGCAGGCAAAACATTTTGTAAAGCGAGTGGGAGAGCATCAAAGTTTTTACCTGCTTCTACATTAGCATATAATCTTCCCCAATTTCCAAGGATAACGGGTTGATAATAATAAAATTGCAGTTTGTTATAATTAAAATCAGAATTAAAAACTCCGCCAACCCCTTTGGTATATTTGAGGATAAGAGTAGGGTTGTTGGCCAGCTGTGTCATCTCGTAACGGTCAACCCCATAAGTAGAAAACCGGGCGCCTGGTCTCGCTATGATGGTCGCCGTAATACGGGTATCGTTTAGGTCAGTACGCAAGACGCCATTTCTGTAATAATTGATGTTAAAATGGGTGAAATCTGCAGACTTAATGTTTTGCTGTGTCGCATCCAACTTGATTTGGAAATTCTGCCACGGTTCTATACTTGTAAAGAGATTGAACTGGTTAACATGGCTCATAGAAGTCGTCTCACCGCTGTTGAGAACTGATGAAGAGGCAAACGACCTGGTCATAATACCTTCATCTGTAGTTAGCTGGACGCCAAGTTGTAACACATCTTTTCGTGTTCCTGCGCCAATGGTAAAACGGTTGGTTTTATTAAACATATATTTGGCCTCTGCACCATATTTCCACTGTTGATCTTTAAAACCATAGGCGGTATAAACTTGGATGCGCCACATATCATTCTTGTCAAAGTAAGTCCTGGCACCGGCACGCAATCTAAAACCTTCTATATCATTGTAGCCCATAGACTGAAAAATATTACCAATATCAATACCACTGTTACCAGCCGGGATATATCCCGAATTGAATATCTCAATAACTTTTACTATGCGTTTATATTTGGGGTTATCTTCCAGTTCATCATACATTTTGTAGATATTTTGTTCACTTTGGGTAAGAGCTTCAGTTCTGTTGGTTTGCCAGAATGTTTCATCTTTATTGATGTCCTGATCTTCTGGTATTACAATTTTGTTGAGGAAACTGTCATCGATTCCGACATCAAATTTATAATCAGAATAATCGGCAATACGTTTGGCTTGGATATTCTTGGAGCCTTCTTTATCATTCAATGTCAGCATGAGGGTAGTCTCATTGCGCATGGGGATAAACGTGGAATCATCAGGATTATCAAATTCCAAATCTGTTGAGATGTTCTTAACAAAATTGATGTTGATATTCTTATTGGTCTGCATCTCCACTTTCATCACATTGTATTGATCTTTGGAGATGTAGAGTTGTCCTTTAAGTGCCAGTGCATCAGGATTTTTTGGCGTAAAACGGATTTGATAGCAAGGGATCGTATTAATCTTAATCGTATCGGTAATGTTATAATCAAAAACTGCAAAACCATCGGTAGACACTGGACTTGTAAAACCTATGTTCAGGTAATTGATGGTATTGTCGTAGATGTTGATGTCCTTATAAATGTTTTGGAGGGTCTTCGCTACGATCTGATTATTTTTAAGTCCTGAATTGCGTATCGCCAATAGGTCTTTACGTTCTTTTTTGGGATCATTTTTTCCATACGTTTGGGAGATGCTTTCGGTTATAAAAAGAGGTAAAACAGATCTTCCGGCGATTTGGGAAGAGTCATTGTATTTGAAAATGATGGAATCAAGACCTTTAAAAATTCTCTTTTTCGTAAAACTACTGTCTATATTATATAATCGAAAATCGATTTTTTCATAAGTTTTATATTGATAATCTTTGTGCAGGAGAAGTCCGTTGGATTTCTTTTTTTTCCATACCTGCTGCATAATAGCATAGGCAGGGTTGTCTCTTTTATTTTTGTATTTCTTAACTGCTTTGATAGTCACATTTTCAATTTCATTTTCCTGGACGGCCTGTGAAAAGGCAAGTTCCGACAACAAAATCAAAAAAAAAGATAACGTAATTTTTTTACCACACATTGATTCTACAGACATTACAACTTATTAAACTTAATTTTTGACATTATATTACGTACCTTAATCATTTTACTTTCCGTTTTCAAAAAAAACAACATTAACGGGACTACAAACAGGGATAGAGTGCCTTGTAGCAGTAAGTACGCCACTTTTTGTATCTCTGGTGAATATATTGATTCTATTAGTATCTTGATTAGCAATCAGCAACAGTTTGTTATTAGGACTGATGGCAAAATTCCGTGGATTCCTGCCCGTTGTTTTGATTTGCTGCACCTTCTTGACAGTACCATCTTTCAGGATTTTAAAAGCTGTGATATCATCCGCCGCATCGCGGTTGGTCACATAGAGGAACTTCTCATTATTAGAAAGATGAATATCTGCTGCACGGAAATTAAAACGGACTTTCCTCGAGAGCAATGTTTCTTCCTGTAACAACTTTAACTGTCCCTGTTCAAAACTCAAAACCGAAAGGTCGCCACTCAGTTCCTGCACCAGATAAACCATTTTTCCATCTTTTGAGAAGGCAAGGTGACGCGGCCCAGATCCAGGTTTGATATCGAGTTCTGATATTTTTTCAAGTATGGGGCTGCCATTCTTGTGATACCTGTAAACATATAGTTTGTCCAAACCAAGGTCTGTAGCAATCACATATTGATGGTCTGGCGAAAACTGTACCTGATGGATATGTGATTTTTCCTGCCTTTTGGGATTGTAGCCGGCTCCTTCAAAAGCGATATTTTGTACCACTTCAGACAGTTGTCCGTCCTGCAAATAATTGAAAACATTAATGCTGCCGCCCGAATAATTGGCTACAATGATATGTTGATCATCGGAAATCAAAAAACAAGGATCTTCGCCCAATGTTTTTTTCTCATCTTTTTTTGTGATTTTCCCGTTGCTCTCATCAAGGATAAAAGAGCTGATGGTGCTGTTAATGCCATTTTCGTTTACAGAGAATAATAGATTCTTAGTGGGGTTTAGGCTTACAAAACTGGGATTTATAATACTTTGTGTGCTAGCTTTTAACTTGGATTTGAAGCTGTTTTGATCAAAATCAAAGATATAAATGCCGTCACTGCTGCATTTTTCACTATTGGTATAGGTGCCCACAATAATAGTCTGTTGCGCCGATATATGATTTGCCATAAAAAAACTAAAGAACAAGAGAAAGTATGTAATTTTCATTCCACTGTATAAGGGTTTATTAATTAAAACCACAATATAGGATAATAAAAATTAAGCCAAAGAAATATTTCAACCCATTACAGGAAATTAGAATGGTAAGGATAAGAATAAATCGTAATCAAATTAAAGGAGGAAAGTACAAAGTCGGGATTATAAAAAAACTGTAAACAAAGTCTTTAAAGCAATGAACAAAATATCCTATAATTTATATTATGTTAAATTGTACTATTTAAATTCGGGTTTATTAAGGATTATAAACATTCAGCGTTCTCTATGATTTTGTTAGTTCTAACACAAGAGATCAACAATGCAACTACTTGTCTTCAATTTTAAAATCAACTTCTGCATCCAACTTTGGAAATTTTTTGAGAGAGACAAATTTTTTGTTGGCACAGTCTAATTCTTGCCAAGCTTTTTTTAAACTCAAATCTCCGACTTCAACTACAAATGGTTTGTACGTTAGATTATTTTTTTCATCCAAAACTTCACGATATTGTACGGCAATATCCAATACACAATCAAATTCTGTATTCAATTTTACATTTCTGTAAATAACATCAAAATGAGACTCTTTGTTTTGCGGAATATCAAAATATGTTTCATAGCCCAATGTAGCACCCTTAAGAACCGACATTGCTTTTAGTGAATAATAAATAGCTTCTGTGTAATATTCACGGGTTTTGGATCTGCCCAAGTCATTTTCAAAATAACCACCTTCGAATAAAATAGTTGGGATTCCGGCTTTCATAAAGTTGTCACCACTGGAAGTTGGATAAAACTCATCCGTATATTTTGCAATTCGGTTGGGCAAATCTTGTTTCATCTGTAAAAAGACCGAGGCAATAACCGCCATGCTTTTTTTACGATTTTCTGTAATGTCCCTTTCCTTGTTTTCAGATGGCGACAAGAATGACAGTGTTGCTGGATGTACACCATCTGTTGTAAAAATAGTTCTTTGGTCATGCAGGTTCAGCAGATAATCGTAATTATTTTCTAGGATCTGCTTTTTAAGGATTTTCATCTCAGTGCTGGAAGTTCGCAGGAAATCCCGATTAATATCAATATCAAAAGCATTGCGTCTTGTCCACAATTCAGACCCGTCCGGATTTAGCATAAAAATAAAATCGAGTTGTATCTTTTCAAAAAGTTTATCCTGTAGCTCAGGATGTTTTTCAAAAATAGTTAACAGATCCAGCATCGCCAATGTTGCGGTAGATTCATTACCGTGCATCTGTGACCACGCGGCCACTTTCAAAGAACCTTTTCCCAAGGTCATCATACAAATAGGTTTACCCAAACTAGACTGTCCTATCAATTTTATAGAATCGCTGTAATTCTGCTGTAGGTATTCAGATAATTTTTCCGGGGAAATATAACGTTCTGGGAAGTTTACATTTCTAACATAAGGAAAATCTGGGTTCATTGCTGTTTTGTTTTGACATGACAAAATTAGTAATAATGCAGACTTTAGCCAAATTACATTTGTAAATGTATTAAACAGTACAAAATGACAGTTTGTCTGTTGATTATTTTGTTAATTGAACAATTAATATTTAAGTTACATAAACAACTAAAAATCAGTTTTTTATAAATTTTAAATAAAGTTAATTTTAAAATCTACTTTAAGTTGATTAATAAAGGTGTTTGCTGAACTGTTCATCAAATCACTAAACGCGTAAATAGCCTTTAAATGCTGATTTTTACAAATGTGTAACTGGTTAAATTCTAATTAATTCCCTATTTTTGTGGGAATAAATAATAGTTATGAGCAACGAACTTCTATTCCTGATTGGGTTTTTAACCTTTATCGCTCTAATCTTGTTTTTGGATTTGGGACTTTTTACCAAAAAGAAAGCATCTGTCTCTCTTAAGCAAGCTGGATTAATGAGCGTTTTTATGGTACTTATGGCATTAGGCTTCTATATACTACTTACCTATTACGGTCATTTGATACATGGGATAGATAGTATGGAACGGCTTCAGGAGGTGGTTCACAAACACCACCACCCTGTCAGAATTGTTCCAGATAATTTAGAATATAGCATTATGCTTTATGATAAAAATTTAGGTCTGGAGTTCCTTACAGGTTATGTGGTAGAATATGCATTATCTGTGGATAATATATTCGTGATTCTTTTAATATTTAGTGGATTTGGTGTTGCGCCATCCAATTATCACCGCGTGTTGTTTTGGGGGATTTTTGGTGCTATTGTAATGAGGTTCCTCTTCATATTTATAGGAGCAGCACTCATTCAGAAGTTTGACTGGATCATGTATATCTTTGGGGCATTTTTGGTTTACACCGGTATCAAGATGTTCATAGAGCGCAATAAACATGAGAAGATTGATCCCCAACACCATCCTGTGGTAAAGTTTGCCCAGAAGCATTTCAAGGTTCATAACCAGTTTGTAGGTAACCATTTCTTCACTGTGATAGATGGCGTTAAGAAAATGACACCGCTTTTCCTGGTTTTAATTATCATAGAATTAACAGATCTTATCTTCGCAGTTGACAGCATCCCTGCGATTTTCTCAGTAACCAAGGATCCTTATATTGTCTTTTTCTCTAATATTTTTGCAATTATCGGACTCAGATCAATGTTCTTTTTATTGGCGGGTATTGTTAATAAATTCCGTTTTCTCAAAGTTGGTCTGGCAGCATTGCTTGCATTTATTGGTCTGAAAATGATCTTCCATCATTACCTGGATGATATAGGTTTCAGCACTTCTCATTCTCTTATAGTTATTATCTCCATCCTTGTCATAAGCATAGGTGCTTCCCTACTCTTCCCCATCAAAAAGGAGCAGCACCATGTGTAGTTCAAGGTTTCAATTGTTAATATTTAATGATAATAGAATGTAAATTTTACTAGATTTTTAAGTCATCAAATGACTTCTAAAACGTAATTTTTTGTTTTATTTACAACAGCAATCCACCTCCAGATATTAGATGTAGGTGGATTTTTTTTGTATTTATGGTTTTCCACAAAGTTTATTACTTGATATAACTTTTCCACAAAAGGTATGTAAAACCTATATGCTAAAGATTGATACTTAATAACAAAACTAATTATAAAACCTTTATTAATAGTAGTTTACATAGTTATCAACCATTAGATATTCAAGCAGTAAAAACAGATTACAAATGTAATTAACCTCTTATTACATTTGTAATTTTAAATTCATTTTTATTTTTTACATTTGTGAAATGGAATTCAATGACAGAATCACAAAAGTAATCGAATACTCTAAGCTTAGCCCTGCAGAATTTGCCGAAGAGATTGGCGTGCAGCGATCCAGTATTTCGCACATTGTATCCGGGAGAAACAAACCTTCCCTAGACTTCATCACCAAGATTAAGAACAAATTCCCTGACCTTGAATGGAATTGGTTAATTACTGGTGAGGGAGAAATGTTGGTTAGTGAAAAAGAAGAAACTCCCGAACCTATCCAAATAATCGATGAACCAAAAGTAAAGGAAAAGAAATCAATACCGGATCTATTCTCTTTAATCGATGATGACAATTTTGGAAAAGATTTATCGCCACAATCCGATTCACGAGAATCAAATAGAACTGATGAACATGAAGGAATAAAAAAAATATCCGATTCTCAGCGATTAGACAAGATTGATGATATAACAATGCCTCAACGAAAAGAAATTAAAAGAATTGTGTTTTTTTATCACGATGGGACTTTCGAGACTTACGAAAATTAACTAATTTTGTCACTCCAATTTCAGGGCCTCATAGTTCAACGGATAGAATAGAAGTTTCCTAAACTTTAGATCCAGGTTCGATTCCTGGTGAGGCTACAAAAACAGTAGTAATTACTTATCTTTGCAAAAAGTTATTTTTGAAAGATCTGCTTCTTATCACACCACCTTTTACGCAACTAAACACGCCATACCCGGCTACTGCTTACATCAAGGGTTTTCTTAATACAAAACATATTTCCAGCTATCAGATTGATCTTGGTATCGAGGTCATTTTGCAACTTTTTTCAAAACAAGGCTTGAGAGATATTTTTGATACCGAGATTGATGTTGCCAGTGTGTCAGCTAATTCACAACGCATTTTCGCACTTCGTGAAGACTATATCAAAACAATAGATCAGGTCATACTCTTTCTCCAAAATCAAAACCCAACTTTGGCAAGGCAAATTTGCACCATGAACTTCTTGCCCGAAGCATCACGTTTCAACCAGTTGGATGATATGGAGTTTGCTTTTGGTAATATGGGATTGCAGGATAAAGCCAAACATTTGGCAACGCTCTACCTAGAGGATCTTTCCGATTATATCGTCGAAAACATTGATCCCGATTTTGGATTCAGCCGATACGCAGAACGCCTTGGGAAAAGTGCCAACTCTTTTGATGAACTTTACGATAAAATAACTGGTTCTGAGAGTTATATTGATACCATCACGCTCAAAATACTTCAGGAAAATATGGAGCTTGTGCAGCCAAAATTGGTTTGTTTTTCGGTGCCGTTTCCCGGGAATTTATATTCCGCATTTCGTTGTGCCCAAATGATTAAAGAAAACTACCCCAACATAAAGACAGCTATGGGCGGTGGTTTTCCTAATACAGAACTGAGGGAAGTCAAAGATCAAAGGGTTTTTGAGTTTTTTGATTTCATTACTTTAGACGATGGCGAACTGCCTTTGGAACTCCTTTTTGAAAATATTTCCCTACCTGATTTAAGTCAAGGCATATATAAAAGGACTTTTTTGTTGGAAGATGGTCACGTTGTTTATAAAAATAATTCGTATCAACATGACTATACACAGTCCCAAATTGGCTCTCCAGATTATTCTGACTTACAACTCAGCCGTTATATTTCTGTGATAGAAGTAGCCAATCCTATGCACAGCCTTTGGAGTGACGGGCGGTGGAACAAGCTAACCATGGCGCACGGTTGCTACTGGGGCAAGTGTACTTTTTGCGATATTTCGCTGGATTATATCAAGATTTATGAACCGATTTCTGCCAAAATTTTAGTGGATAGGATGGAAGAATTGATTGCTTCAACAGGTGAAACGGGATTCCATTTTGTGGATGAGGCTGCGCCACCAGCACTGATGCGGGAAGTAGCCTTGGAAATCCTGAAGCGAAACCTGGTAGTAACTTGGTGGACGAATATCCGTTTTGAGAAAAGCTTTACGCAAGATTTGTGTTTTCTTCTGAAATTGTCTGGCTGTATTGCAGTTTCTGGCGGATTAGAAGTGGCAAGCGATCGATTACTAAAGCTGATCGACAAAGGCGTTTCCGTAGATCAGGTAGCCAGGGTAACCCGCAATTTTACCGAAGCTGGCATTATGGTGCATGCGTATCTGATGTATGGCTACCCTACGCAAACCGTTCAGGAGACGGTAGATGCTTTGGAAATGGTTCGCCAACTGTTTGAAATGGGGATTTTACAAAGCGGTTTTTGGCACCAGTTTGCTATGACGGCTCATTCCCCGGTCGGTATCAACCCGGAAGAATATGGAGTGATCCCAACTATTCACGAGATTACATTTGCCAATAATGATATTGATTTTAGCGATAAAACGGGCATAGATCACAGCAGGTTCAGTTTTGGACTCAAAAAATCGCTGTTCAATTATATGCACGGGATCAATTTTGAAATGCCTTTGCAGGATTGGTTTGATTTTAAGATTCCAAAAACAACGATTCATCCAGATTATATCCACGATTGCCTGTTGGAAGATGACCAGTTTTCTTTTAAAACCAATGCCAAAATTATCTTTACAGATCAAAATGCCATTGCGATGGATATTACCAAAACAAAAAAAGGAATATCACGTGATCTAAAACAAATGACCTTCCATCTTAAGACTAATGTTCTAAAACTGGAACTGGAAAGAGACCAAGGCAACTGGCTGCTGAGAATATTAAAAGAATTTTCTATCGGAAATACTAAAAAAATCACTCTTCAGCAACTTAAAAACGATTTTGAAAATCATTTTGATGATTTCGAAATTTTTTGGTTTTCAAAACCAATACAGCAGCTTAAAGAAAACGGCGTGATACTCAGCCTTTAAAACAAAAAAAAAATCCCGGACTCAGGTTCGGGATTTTTGTCTGTATTATTATTGGATCCCCAACAATTCCACTTCAAAAATAAGGGTACTGTTCGGGCCTATCTCTTTACTGATTTGCTCCTCGCCATACGCCAGATTGGGTGGCAAAGTTAACCGCCATTTGCTTCCCACAGTCATTAATTGCAAAGCTTCTGTCCAGCCAGAGATAACCCTATTGAGTGGGAAAGACGCCGGTTTGCCGCGTTTAACAGAACTGTCAAACACTTCGCCAGTGATGGTTGTCCCATGATAATGGCATTTCACGGTATCTTTAGCTTTCGGCTTGGCGCCGTCGCCTTCTGTAATAATCTCATATTGCAGGCCACTTGGCAAAGTCACTACGCCATCTTTAGCGGCATTGGTTTCCATATAGGCTTTGCCATCGTTTAGGTTTTTCTCGGCCAAAGCTTTTTTCTTTTTTAATAATAAATCTGCAACTCCCATAATATTGTTTTTAAAATTCTATTATTAACAAAATGAAACCATTAATGCCCAGACTTCGCGTCCGCATCCTGTTTTACGTGGCCAAGATATTTGGTACAGTAAGCGCCAAAAATCAATATAACGATGTAGCAAAATACGGGAATAATAAACGAATGCTGAACCCCAAACTGATCTGCCAGATATCCTTGGATAATTGGGACAATAGCACCGCCCAAAATGGCCATCACCACTAATGAAGAGCCCTGACTGGTGTATTTTCCTAAACCTGAGATCGCCAATGTATAAATATTAGAGAACATAATCGAGTTAAAAATACCGATACCCAAGATGCTGTACATCGCCAAAGGGCCTTGGTTTAACATGGCTGAAATCAATAATAAAACATTGACAGCAGCAAAAATGGATAAAGTTCTTGCCGGAGCAGATTTCCCGATAAAAAATGCAACAAAGTTCAATGCAATAAACACGAGGAAGAAACTAATCTGCGAAAATGATAAATCAACAATACTGAAAATCACAAGGAAAACAGCAGCCGCAGCTCCCAGCATATACAATGCCTTCTTACCCTGGCTGATAGAATGGTTCAATGAAATAGCACCAAGGAAACGCCCTATCATGGCGCCGCCCCAATACAGGGAAAGGTAGTTTTTACTAACAACTTCTGTAAGATTCATCACCTGAGGCTGCTCCAGAAAGCTGATAATAAAACTTCCCACCGCTACTTCACCACCCACGTAACAGAACATGGCCAAAACACCAAATTTCAGGTGATTGTGCTGCAATGCGCCAAAACCTTTTACGATCTCATCACCCTCTACCTTAAAATCCGGTAGCTTTACACGGGAAATCATAACCGCTACCAAAAGTAAGATGGCTGCAAAAATGAGGTAAGGTATTTTTGTCGCTGATGCAGAGAAAGAACCGTCTGCTTCAGAAAATAATTCGAAGATCAAATGACCTCCTAAAACCGGCGCAATGGTTGTTCCAAAAGCGTTGAAAGCCTGTGTCATATTCAATCTGCTGGAGGCAGAATCCTCGGGACCTAACAAAGATACATAAGCGTTTGCTGTAATTTGTAAAACGGTGAAACCTAATCCTAAGATAAAAAGCGCACCTAAAAATAATGGATACGAAGCCATACTGGCTGCCGGATAAAACAATACACACCCAAACGCGGCCAGGAAAATCCCGAAAAGAATTCCCTTTTTATAACCAACTTTGTCAATAGGGTCACCCTTAGTCGTGGAAATGATAAAATAGATCAGCGAGCCTATAAAATAAGCACCAAAGAAACAAAACTGAACCAGCATTGATTCGAAGAAAGTGAGGCTGAAAAGTTGTTTGAGGTAAGGGATTAGGATGTCATTCATACAGGTGATGAAACCCCACATAAAGAATAAAAGCGTAATCGTCATCAAAGGAACAGTGTAATTCCTTTTCGATTGTACATCGTTCGTCATAATCAGTCTTTTTTGAAAATAAAAGAACCTAAAGATAATTCTTTTCCCGATAAATACTCTATTCTTAAAATTAATTTTGAATTCCGTCGCCGGAAAATATATTACATTCAGATAATGTGACTGTTACGCATGATTTAAGAAAACGCTATTGTAAAATTATAACCAAATTTGGTCTAAATGAGCTAAATTTAATTCACAAAAAAGCGGATGCAACTGCTGTTGATCCGCCTTTTCATTCTATTTATTAAAGGTTTATTCGCAAAGAATAATGCCTTTATCATTATTAAATTCTAAAACCCCGCTTTTGATTTCATACGAGAAAGCTGATTTAGCTTCATGCTCCTTGGTGAAAAACTTATTGTAAGGTGCGTTAACATGATCTGTATACACTTTTACCTTTCCTCCGACCAAAGCAGAAACTATCGCTGCGTGATTTTTGAAAATCTGGAACTCGCCACTTTTGCCAGGCAGTAAAACTGAATCTACTTCACCATCAAAAACAACATGCTCCGGAGTTAAAATTTTTATATTCATTTTAATTGGCTTTTGGCTTTTGGCTTTTGGCAAATAGCAATCGCTATCAGCTAAAAGCAATCAGCAAATTAAACGTTTTCTGCTAACATTTTCTGTCCGGCAGCAATGGCTTCCTCAATGGTACCTTTCAGGTTAAATGCGGCTTCCGGATATTGATCTAACTCTCCGTCAATAATCATATTAAATCCTTTGATGGTATCTTTGATATCAACTAAAGATCCTTTAAGACCTGTAAACTGCTCAGCAACGTGGAACGGTTGAGACAAGAATCTCTGTACTTTTCTAGCTCTGTAAACAACCAATTTATCTTCTTCGGACAATTCTTCCATACCCAAGATGGCGATAATATCCTGCAACGCTTTGTATCTCTGTAAAATTTCTTTTACTCTCTGTGCACAGTTATAATGCTCGTCACCAATGATTTCCGGAGCCAAGATTCTTGACGTAGAAGCCAATGGATCTACAGCTGGGTAAATACCTAATGAAGCAATTTTTCTATCCAATACTGTAGTGGCATCCAAGTGGGCAAAAGTTGTTGCCGGCGCCGGGTCTGTTAAGTCATCTGCAGGTACATAAACTGCCTGAACAGATGTAATAGAACCATTTTTAGTTGAAGTAATTCGTTCCTGCATCGCACCCATCTCAGATGCCAATGTTGGTTGGTAACCTACCGCTGAAGGCATACGTCCCAAAAGTGCGGACACCTCGGAACCGGCCTGTGTAAAACGGAAAATGTTATCTACAAAGAACAATACATCTCTACCCTGTCCTGATTCTCCACCGTCTCTGTAATATTCTGCCAAAGTCAAACCAGATAATGCTACCCTTGCTCTTGCTCCTGGCGGCTCGTTCATCTGTCCAAATACAAACGCTGCTTTTGAGTCTTTCATTACCTCTAGGTCAACTTTGGAAATATCCCATCCACCGTTTTCCATAGAATGCATAAAGTCATCACCATATTTGATAATACCAGATTCCAACATTTCTCTCAAAAGGTCATTTCCTTCTCTGGTTCTTTCTCCTACCCCTGCGAATACGGAAAGACCACCGTGACCTTTTGCGATATTGTTGATCAATTCCTGGATCAATACTGTTTTTCCTACACCAGCACCACCAAACAATCCGATTTTACCTCCTTTTGCGTAAGGTTCTACAAGGTCAATTACTTTGATCCCTGTAAAAAGAACTTCTGCGGAAGTAGATAACTGGTCAAATTTTGGTGCTTCTCTGTGGATGGGCAAACCGTTTTCTTTAGACAAATCCTGGATTCCGTCGATTGCATCACCCACAACGTTAAAAAGACGTCCGTTGATACCTTCACCTACCGGCATTGTAATCTGTTTTCCGGTTACCACAACATCCTGGCCACGTTGAAGACCGTCTGTAGCATCCATTGCGATACATCTTACAACATCTTCTCCAATGTGTTGCTCTACTTCCAAAACAACTTTTTGTCCATTGTTTTTGGTGATTTCAAGAGCATCATATATTTTTGGTAATTCTTCAACTTCATTAAAAACCACGTCGATAACCGGTCCAATAATTTGTGAAATTTTTCCTTTAATTAGGTTTGCCATTACTAAATTTTTACTTGTGCGCAAAGATAATAAAACTTCGCAAATCAGCATTGTATGAAAAAAAGATTTTTATCATATTTGTTGAACAATATGTAGCACCAATTTTAAGTGCATTTTTTCCCTCGGCAAAATTCAAATATATTTGCCCTAAAATTCAGAGTTTGAAAATCATCAGAGACTTTACAGATTATCAGCTGCAAACACCGCTAGCACTATCTTTAGGTATGTTTGACGGTGTCCACCTTGGGCATTTATCCATCATCCGCCAGCTAAACCAGATTGCGGAAAGAGAGCATCTGGAGTCTGCTATTCTCAGCTTTTGGCCTCATCCTAGAAAATTTTTAAATCCTAACGATAATGTCAAGATGCTGAATACACTTGAGGAAAAACTTGAACTTCTTGAAAAAAGCGGCATCCAAAATATTTTTCTCAAAACCTTTGATGAAGAATTCCGAAATCTAACCGGAACAGAATTCTGTGAAAAAATATTGGTTGATAAACTGAATGTTAAACATATTATAATAGGTCACGACCACACTTTTGGCAAGAACAAAAGCGGGGATTTTAATCTTTTGAACTCACTGTCGGGTGAATTGGGTTTTAAGGTAGATCAATTGCAGGCGGTGACGAACAATGACCTCAATATCAGTTCTACAAAAATAAGACATGCCCTCTCCGAAGGAAAAATTATAGAAGCCAACCAAATGTTAGGTTACTATTACCCTTTAACTGGAAAAGTGATCCATGGCAAAAAACTGGGCAGAACAATTGGCTACCCTACCGCCAATATTGAAGTGCCTGTCAACAAATTGCTTCCTAAAAACGGTGCTTATATAGTAGAAGTTGATGTTGACGGGGAGTTTTATAAAGGCATGCTGAGCATTGGAACCAATCCTACGGTGGACGATAAAAATCATTCTTTGCACACCGAAGTCTATATTCTTGATTTTGATAAAGACCTATATGGCAAAGAGATCACAGTCAAATTCAGGGATTTCCTTCATGACGAAATCAAATTCGATGGTATGGAAAAGCTGATTGAAAAACTGGATCTTGATAAAAAACTGACGGAAGAGTTTCGGTTTTAAAAAGCAATAAAGGATGGCAAAAACCATCCTTTAATTTTATAAATAAGCTCAATTTCTATTTCAAGGTGAACTTAATTTTCGTTCTGATATCATCAGAGGAGCTTCCTACAAGTGCTTCGAAATCACCTGGTTCTGCTACCCAATCATGTTTTGCGGGATCAAAATAACTCAATGCTGATTTATCAATTGTGATGGAGACATCCTTGGATTCTCCCGCTTTTAAATAAACTTTGTCAAAGCCTTTCAATTCTTTCAAAGGCCTTGGTAACGATGATTTTAGGTCGCTGATGTAGAGCTGTACCACTTCTGCACCGTTTACTTTACCCGTATTTTTAATATTTACAGTAAACGTAATTTTGTCATCGGCAGTTAGTTCAGATTTATCGGCTTTCACTTTTCCATATTCGAAAGTTGTATAACTGAGGCCATGCCCAAAACTGAATAGTGGTTTGATATGTTTGGTATCATGCCAGCGGTAGCCAACTAGGATGCCTTCATTATAAGTAATATTAATAGGATCTTTTAAATCTTTGCCTTTTCCAGCAGCCAATTCTGCTTTGTTTCCGGGATATTCTCCCAAAGCGTGCGCAGAATTATCTTCTAACTTAACAGGGAAAGTGAAAGGCAATTTCCCTGAAGGATTAGCATCTCCAGCCAAAACTGCTGCAATGGCGTGTCCAGCTTCGGAACCAAGATACCAAGATTGGAGAATAGACGGAACGTCTTTTACCCAAGGCATTGCCACGGCATTGCCGGAAATCAACACAACAGCTAGGTTTTTATTAGCTTTGGCCAAAGCGGAAATCACTGCATCCTGATTATAAGGCAAGCCGTAACTTTCCCTGTCCATGCCTTCTGCATCCTGATGATCACTTTTGTTAAGACCTCCCACAAAAACAACAAAGTCTGATTCTTTCGCCACTTTTACAGCTTCTGCAATCAGTTCTGATGAAGAACGGGTTTCTTTAAGATTCTGGCCCGATTTCACGCCATTGTAATCACCACCTACATCTCCCACATAACCTCTGGCATACACCACTTCTGCTTGTTTGCCAAATCTCTCCTTAATTCCGTCCAGTGGCAGGGTTTCGTATTTAACTTTTAGGGAAGAACTTCCGCCCCCCACTGTCATCATTTTAATCGCATTCTCACCTATGACCGCAATTTTTTTAGTTTTTGATAAATTGATTGGCAAAGTCGCTCTTTGATTCTGAAGTAGGACAATGCCTTCCATCCCAATCTGTTTAGCTGCAGCAATATGATCCTCCGAAGCAATTGAACCTAATGGCTTATTCCTGTTCATGGATGTTTTATAAGCTAAACCAAGAACACGGCGGACTTTATCATCCAGTTCCTTGGTACCGACTTTCCCAGCTTTAATCAAATCGAGGTACGGTTTTGCCATGTAATAATTATCATAAGCATTACTGGTTCCCTTTGATAAACCATTGGTCCATGATCCGAATTCTAAATCTAAACCATTATGGATAGCCTGATTGGTATCTAAAACAGCACCCCAATCTGATATAACTACACCTTTGTAGCCCCATTCACCTTTCAGGATATCATTGAGTAAATATTGATTATGGCTGGCATGCTGACCTTTATACAAATCATAGGCTCCCATAATAGTCCATGAATCACCTTCCTGAACTGCTGCTTTGAATGGTGGTAAATAGATCTCATACAATGCCCTGTCATCTAAAATCACGTTACTTGTATGGCGGAAAGTCTCCTGATTGTTTAGTGCAAAATGCTTTACACTTGTGGCCACACCATTTGCCTGAACACCTTTAATATAGGGTATAACCATCTGGGAAGTTAAAAAAGGATCTTCCCCCATATACTCGAAATTGCGCCCATTGAGCGGTGTACGGTAAATATTTACACCCGGCCCAAGAATGACATCCTTTTTTCTGTAACGAGCTTCTTCGCCCAATGATTTTCCATAGACGGAAGACATATTACGGTTCCACGTTGCGGCTAACGCTGTCAATGCAGGATAAGCAATAATCGAATCATTGGTCCAGCCTGCCTGGTCCCACTCGTCCCAAAGTACCTCTGAGCGGACGCCATGCGGTCCATCAGCCGTCCAAAGCTCGGGAATCCCCAGCCTGGGAACGCCATGCGAACTGAATTTGGACTGTGCATGGATAAGATTGATTTTTTCTTCCAATGTCATCTTGGACATCGCATCCTCTATACGCTGCTCCACAGGCTTGGAATCATCCTGATAAATAGGTAACTTCTTCTGAGCAAAGCCAAATTGCATGATGCAACCAAGCATTGACAAAACCACTATTTTTTTGATCATAATATTTAATTTTCTATACAATTTAAGAATGCTAAATATACAAATTCCTGTATTATCTCAAAATGAGAAAATAAAAATTTACAAGATCATCAATGAATTATCAGAATTCATTGCGTTATAAAGTAAACTGAATGTTAATAAAAATAGTTAGCTAACAATCTCTGACTGGAGCTTTTTTGGCAATGATTGGAAAACCAAATCATAAGAATGGTCAATAAGCTGGATAATTAAATCTTTCTTTAGTCCATCACAAACCACCGAATTCCAATGGGTTTTATTCATGTGGTAGGCGCCGGAAATCTGGGGAAATTCTTCGCGTAAAGTTTCGCTCCACTCGGGGTTAGCTTTTGCGGAAAAGCTGGTAGGTTGTTTCTCAAGGCGAATTAACAAAAATATTTTGCCTGCTACCTTAAATACGAGAGTTTCAGAATTGAAAGGAAAACTTTCTGTGACACCATTTTTAGCGAGGCAATAATCCCTGATTTCTTCAACTTCCATAGATGAGTAGATTAGAATTTGAAGGTATTCTTCGGCAACTCTTTATTGATTTCGATTTTGTTGATCATCATGACATAATCGCTGTCTTTTTTAGGCGATGATGATTCGATACGGTAAGGCATCAATACGTTGCCAACACGCTTATAATCGGAATAAGTGAGGACTTCATCTTTTTTGATTTCGCGAAAAAGCATGTAATTTTTCACATCAAAAAAATAAATGGTTTTGTTGACATTTTTGGTCAACTCAACTTTATAAAAATACTGCTCACCAATCTTTTCTTTACCCAGGAATTTGGCTTCAAACCCTTTGTTATCCCAGTCTATAAAATCATTATCAAAATTTTCGGGGACATAATCATTATATTGCTGAAGCTTATTCTGTGCATAGTTCATCGCGTAACCATTTTTGCCATCGTAACCCTCTACAGGCGTCTCTTTACCCGCCATTATGATTGCTGTTTTTGTAAGATTGGGACGTTGCTGATAAATTTTTATAGGGTATTGGTCATTAACACCCAAGGTTACGCGACCCTGAATCTGAACGGTGTTGAGGAGTTTCCAGCTGGTAAGGCCACCAGAATTTTCTATATTTTTATCAATAATTTCTTTGGCACTTTGTGCCGTTGCAGTAACCGAAAATATAATGGAAAATATATAGATGAATTTTTTCATGCCTTAATTTTAAGGCTTCAAAGATAATTATTTTTTACACTTTGCTGGTTGCTATTTGCAGCTTTAACCATATTTTATAAGTCATTGTTGCCGGTATTTTTCCCAATATTTTTTGAAAAACATAAACCAAAGTATATTTTGGTTTATGTTTTGAATAAAAAATCAGTATTCGAACTTCAACAAACAGAATAATCAACAACTTTATGCAACAAAACGACATCCGCACTATTGCGCTGATTGGCGCCGGTCCGGCAGCGCTCTTGATACTTAAAAACATGCTGGATGTGGGCTTTTTCCCTAATCAAATCTATGTATTTGAAAAAAGTAACAGGCTTGGCGTTGGAATGCCTTACAGCAAATATGGATCGGGCAAAGAGCATGTTGCCAATGTTTCTGCCAATGAACTCCCTCATTTCACAATTGGATTTGAAGAATATATCAAAAACCACCCTACCAATCAGTATCCGAATTTTTTTTCTAACGGTGAGATTAATCCTTATCAGGTGATCCCAAGATTGCTTTTAGGTGATTATCTGGAGTTTCAGTTTAATTGGTATATGCAACAGCTGAGGGAAAAAGGTGTTGACATTATTTGTAAGAAAAATTGCACTGTTGAAGATATAATTCCGGAAAAAAATGGCCTGTCTTATCGTATCATTTCAGAAAAAAATAAGGCGTTCTTTGCGACAGATATTATCATCTGCACAGGACATTATTGGCCCAAAAAACATGAAGGAAAAGTAAAAAATTGGTACGACTCACCTTATCCGCCATCGAAATTCAAAGAATCTGTTGATTTCCCAATAGCAATACGGGGCACATCGCTCACAGCTATTGATGCTGTAAAAACAGTAGCTCGTCTGAACGGGCATTTTGAATTTTTGGATGATGACAATTTGAAATACCATCTAAATGAAGAATCTAAAAATTTCCGAATCACTCTTTTTTCTACAGGAGGTTTTTTACCGGCACTGAGATTCCATTCGGAAGGTGAAGCATACAGTAATGATTGGATTATGACACTGCAAGAAATCTATGATTATAAGCGTCAACACGATGGATTTGTAGATTTGGATTACGTTTTTGAAATCAATTTTAAACAATCTCTAAAAAAGAAAGATCGGGATTTCTATAATCTTATTAAGGATTTAAGCATCGAAGAATTCGTAGAAATGATGATGGAAATCCGAAAAGAAGTAGACAGTTTTGATCTTTTTGAAGCAGAGTATAAAGAAGCGAAGAAATCAATTGCAAGGCACAAACCTGTCAGTTGGAAAGAAGCATTGGCAGCATTTAGCTATGCCATGAACTATCCTGCCAAGCATTTCTCCGCCGAAGACATGCTGCGTCTTCGCAAAACATTGTTGCCTTTGATTTCTATTATAATCGCATCATTACCACAATCCTCTTATCGGGAAGTGATGGCATTGTATGATGCCGGCATTATCGATCTCATACAAGTGGACAAAGACAGTTATGTGGAACCTGGCAAAGATAGCGGCGTGGTTTATCATTATATATCTACTGACAATAAAAGAACATCAGCCTATTATCCCTTGTTTATTGATGCTATTGGGCAACAGCCATTAGATTTGGAAGATCTTCGGTTTGAAGGCCTCAAAAAAGATAAAGTTGTCAGCAGGGCTTACCTTAATTTTAAACAAAATGAAGCTGCTTTGGCCTTATCAAAAGATGAAATTGATGATCAAATATTTCGTACATCCGCAGATCATTATGCGCTGCGTGTGCATGGGCTGGAGATTAACGATTATTTCCAGTCCCTCAATAATTACGGAGAGATTATCAGCAACTTATATATTATGGCTGTTCCGTTTATCGGAGGTCTTAATCCTGATTACTCGGGCCTTGATTTTTGTGATACAGCAGCAGAAAGGATTGTTAAAGCTTTATCAGATAAATATTAAGTGGTTTTTTGATATTTAATAAAAAAAGGAACGAAAAATAATTTCGCTCCTTTTTTATGGATAAAAGATTCGTTATTTATTGATTTTAACCAGCTCTACGTCAAAAATTAGCCATGCATTTGGTGGAATTACGCCACCGGCGCCTCTTTCTCCGTAACCTAAACTTGGCGGGATTAGCAAAGTTGCAGTTTCACCTTCCTTCAGTAGCATAATACCTTCGTCCCAACCTTTAATTACTTGGCCAACACCAATTGGGATATCAATAGGCTCGTTTCTTTTGAAAGAACTGTCAAACTCTTCTCCGCTAACCAATTTACCTGCATAATGTACAGAAACCTGATCACCAGCTACAGGCGAAGCACCAGCAGTCGTTTTGGTAATTTTATAGAAAAGCCCTGATGGCGTGGATTGCATACCGGCTTTCAAATCATTAACCAATTTCTCCTGATTTTCTGCGAATTCTTTTAGTTTTCTTTGTTTCTCTTCTTCGGCTTTGGCAAGGTAAGCTTTATTAATCTCTTGGATTTTTGTTTTGCCTTCGTTAAAGATTTTTGCAGCATCATAATGCTTGTACTGGTCACCTTTGCTAAAGATTGTTACTTTAGTTAGCACAACATCCGTTTTTGGTTTGTCCTGAGGACCCTTTTCTACATTTGCGATAGAATCTATAACCGCTTCACCTTTTACCACTTTTCCAAAAATCGTATGCCTGCCATCTAACCAGGGTGTTGCCACTTCGGTGATGAAAAACTGGGAACCGTTGCTGTTAGGACCAGAATTAGCCATGGATAAAATCCCTTTTCCTGTATGCTGAAGATCGTTTTTTTCGTCATCAAACTTATAACCAGGATCCCCCATACCGGTACCCTTAGGATCACCACCCTGAATCATGAAATCTTTGATCACACGGTGAAAAATAGTCCCATCATAGAATGGTTCGCCTTTTTTCTTAGCCTTATTTTCTATTTTTCCTTCTGCAAGCCCAACAAAATTGGCTACTGTAACCGGTGACTTTTTTTCTTCCAATTTTACAAGGATGTCACCTTTGCTGGTTGCTAAATTACTATAAAGCCCGTCTGGCAAGCTTTTGTAGATTTCTTTGTCTATTTCCAATGTTTTACAATTTAATAATGTTAATAATGTTACCGATAGTGCAATGATTTTTTTCATAGAAATTGTTAACTCCTTTTTATAATGCTTTTAATTTGATAATAAGTGGCATATCATTCGATATTTTTTTGTTGTCACCATACGTGCCATAAGCTAAGACAGATGGTATCAAAAGTTCGGCCTCCTGCCCTTTTTTCAGATAACGTACAGCATCTTCCACGGCATCCATCTCATGAAAATGTCCTAGCTCTGCATTGATATTCTCCACCGGGGTATCATATAATTTGATTCTGTCAAAATCATAAATATAATATTGATAAGAGACCCTTTCCCCGTTATTTTTCCTGTGGTTATTCTCCAGGTTTTCAATGTTTACCCAATAGTTCATACCCATCGGGTAATATTTCACATTTTGTGATTTGATCCAGTCTTCTATCTGAGTCCTCTCGAGATTATTAAGTTCTTTCGACCTGTTTTTGGAGATATTCATCTCATCTTGTGACAAGAATTGATCTTTCTGAGGATAAACAGGGGTTTGTTTGGAGCAGGATGCCAGTGTGATGAATGTTATGGAGAATAGCAGGTATTTCATTTTTAATAGAAATTATTGAGCAGGATTATAAAAATCTTTTGCGAAAATAAGGATTTTGTCAGACTTAATTATCATCAAAATAAAAACCGGAAAAAATCTCCGGTTTCATAATACTATATACTAATATAATTTTTTAAAGGTCGTACACCTGCTCTTCCACAAGTACTCTCCATCCAAACGGGTCTTCTGCCTGATTGGTCTGGATATTGGTAAGGTCTTTTTTGAGCATTGCTGCAAAACTTTCTTCTTCAGCCAATTTTGGTAAAGGCAAACGCTCACCATTATAACCCAAAGCTTCAAAGATACTTGTTACAACAGCTGTTCCTACACCCCAAACTTCTTTAAGTGTACCGTTTTTTTGAGCTTCTATAACATCCGAAACTTTTACATCTCCCACAACTACTTCCAATCCTCTTCTTTTCGCTAACTGAAGAAAACTATCCCTGGTAACACCATCCAAGATTTTTTCAGAAGTTTTTGGTGTATAAATGGTGTCATTAATTCGAACAAAGACATTCATAGTTCCACTTTCTTCAAAGTACTCATGGGTGCTGTCATCTGTCCAGATAATCTGGTCATAGCCCTCTTCTATTGCCAATTGAGTAGGATAAAAAGATGCGGCATAGTTACCGGCAGCCTTTGCAAAACCAACACCACCATTGGCAGATCTTGAATAATGATCAGAAATCTTCACAGAAACCGGAGCGGTATAATAGCTTCTGGCCGGCGTAGCTACAATAGCAAAAAGATATTTTTCTGATATTCTAGCTTTCAACCCTTCTTCTGTTGCAAACAATAATGGTCTCAGATACAGAGAAGTTCCCTCTCCCTGAGGAATCCATGCTCTGTCTATATCAACAAGCGTTTTGAGTCCTTGCATAAAAATTTCTTTCGGAATCTCAGGAATTGCCAATCTTTTTGCGGATTTGTTAATACGTTCTGCGTTCTTTTCCGGGCGAAAAAGGAAGACTTTACCGTCTTTGTCCTTATAAGCCTTCATACCCTCGAAACATGCCTGACCATAATTAACCCCCATCATAGCAGGGGTGAAACCGATCGGGCCATAAGGAACTAATTGAAGCTCCCCCCATTTTCCGTTATCATATTCACAAATGATCATATGATCTATAAATGTGTTCCCGAATGAGAAGTTTGATGGATCAAATGAAGAAATTCTTGGGTTTGAAGATTTTTGAATTATCATCTTTTAAATTTTTATTGAGGTATTACAAATATATAATAATTTTCTAAGAATAAAAATTTAGATTAATTTTGTCAAAAATTAAATTTGAAAAGAGAGTTAATTACCACCAGTGACGGCAGCAAATCCTTATTAATAAAGGATTTAGACGAAACATACCATTCGAGGCATGGTGCTTTACAAGAGGCTCAACATGTATTTATCAAAAATGGACTCAATTTAAAATATGATTGCGACATCAATATTTTGGAGTTAGGATTTGGTACAGGTCTTAACGTTTTGGTAACATTTGATGAATATTTGAGAAATGATAAAAATCATATCGTCAATTATTTTGGCATAGAAAAATATCCAGTTTCGGAGGAAGAATCGTTAGAATTGGCTTATTCTGAATTATTTGACGACCAAAAAGTTAAGGATTCTTCGTTTAAAATTCATCAATCAGAATGGGAAAAACCATATCAATTAGCACCTAGTTTTTCATTAACAAAAATTAAAGACGATTTTTTCAACATAAAAAATATTGAGCTACCTCCTATTGACCTTGTCTATTTTGATTGTTTTGGAGCACGCGTACAGCCTGACCTTTGGGAGAAGGAGCTTTTAGAAATTGTAACTTCTACAATGAAATCCGGAGGATTATTAACCACTTATTCATCAAAAGGAAGTGTGAGGCGTGCGTTGAAGGAATTGGGTTTCGAAGTAGAAAAAGTGCAAGGACCTCCCGGAAAAAGAGAAATGATCAATGCCTGGAAAAAATAAATTTCCTAAATTTAGCTCAACAAATCACATATTAATATGATTGACAAGATCAACGTCCGCGTCTATGCACTTTGTATCAAAGACAACAAGATATTGGCTCTGCATGAGGAATATGCAGGTGATTTCCTGTTAAAACTACCCGGTGGTGGATTGGAATTTGGAGAAAGTACTATAGATTGCCTAAAAAGAGAATTTCAGGAGGAGCTGAACGTCGAAATCCGTGTTATAGATCATTTTTACACCCAGGATGATTTTTTGGTTTCCAGATTTAGAGATAATGAACAACTTTTAACAGTTTATTATTTAGTTGAAATACTCAATGAAGAAGATCTTCTGATATTGGATCCTTGTATAGAGAAAACTGAATGGATTCCCCTAGAAGGTGAAAATAGATTTCCTTTACCTGTGGACAACAGGGTTTTTGAGCTGGCTAAACAAAAATTCCTGAAGTAGAACTTCAGGAATTTTCCATCTAACAATGTTAACATTATTATTGTACTTCTACAAAATTAACATCACCATCGTATTTTTTATCAATAATTAGAATTAATGCTGACCTGGAAGTGAATGATCTATTTTCACCGACAGATTTTTTGTATTTAACTTCCAAAATATTTGCATTTTTCTTTACAGACTCTGGCTTAAGATCTACCAACTGTGCCGAAGTGTCCTCGATCTGCGTTACAACAAATTCTTTTGAAAAATCAATTGGAGTTGGTTTTCCATTTTGTCCCATACTGGCTGCTGCTCCAAAAACTTTGTCAAAATCAGCCTGAGTTTCAATTTTAGTATTTCCAAAAGCGGCCGCTACGGTATTCTTAACGAAGTAATTTTTTGCCACCTTGTAAGGAACATTTTCGTTAAGTGTTGAATCGCCCGGCTTTACAGAGTTACACGATGTTACTGCTACTGCAGATAGCGCAATACATGTGGCAAGGCCGGCTCCTTTGAGATTATTTAGATTAAAGAAGGTGACGAATTGTAAAAAATGTTTTTTCATAGTAATTAAATTTATTGGTTATATAGATATCGCGTTGCGATTATCACAAAAAAATTGATCCATTTCAAATATACAAAAAAAATAACGATCAATATTTAATCAGTCGTTTTAAAAAAGATAATGATATAAAGTTTAGTGGATAAATTGGATATTTTTAAAATACTCCAGATCAAATGTAAGATGGCTTTTATATTATTAATTAAAAAAATAATACAAAATAAAAAAAGGAAAAATCATTCTTATCAATGATTTTTCCCTTAGTGTGACCTCAGCGGTGCATTTTCCGAACACTTTTATAGAAGATTTAGATAAACTTGCTAAACTCTCATCATTCATTATCTCAGATTGAAATATAGAGAATTTAGATGAAAGTTTTAGTTCATTATAAGACTTGGTGGCAAATACTTTAATTAGCAATTTTATAAATTTATATAATACATTTGAAGCAATAAGATATGAATTAATCTTGATTTAAAATAAACTCTTTGATAGTAATTTTAGCGAGCGTATGTGCTAGTGCTAAAATTTCAGAAGCCTCTTCATCTGAAACATTTAAACCTGAATCTTTGAGTATTTTTATTGCTACATCTAGTTTCATTTCTTGAAAATTCATCATCGACCCTGGCTCAAATTGGTACGAACTGTCAATATTAGAATTTTTCTTTTTTTTACTTGTAGGCACTATAGAAAAGATTAATTAGAAGGAGAATTATCTTTTTTTGTCACCTAAAAAGAATGTACCGACTTAAAAAATTTCCGATTTAACATTCAATAAAAATCGGAAATAATTGTTAAAAAAAGGGTTGTATAGATAACTGGAAATCTAATTATTGTTATTCTGGAATAAAAAAGATTTCGAGCTAGATGAGACTCTAGGATAAAAAAGATTATTGTGTATGCACTATACAAAATTCAAAGTTTTAGGTTCTCTAAAAATTACAAAATAGAACAAACCCATCACCAACAAAGAAATAGTGTAATAACTGGACTCTAAATTAGTACATCCAAGTCTAGATTATTCTTTTTCAATCTATCCAAAGATTCGTAAAACAAATAGTATTGCAAATAATAATCTTTATAAAGCAATTTTGTAAGTTCTAAAACTTATTTACCTTAAATAAATCCTATACACTCTCATATTAAAATAATTTATTTACAGGATTACCTTTCTCCAACCACTCTTTCACTCCACCCGAATAATTTTTCACATTCTCAAAACCGTTTCTCTTTAGAATTGGGAATTGAAGATTCAGAGATAGAAGTTGAATATCAAAGCGAAACCATTGGTAAATATGATTTGGATTTTAACGGAAATAATTTTGTTCTGAAAAATAAACAAACTGCTTGTCTGGCCAATGAGGCTTGCGGAATTCCAGAAGAAAATCAAAACAGAAAATCATCTGACTCGAATAATACTTGCTGCACTCCCAACTCAGGTTGTTGCTAAAAAAAGACTACATTATGGAAATCAAACCTATCATCAAAGACAACTTTTCGGAAGTAATAGAAATTTACAAGCAAGGATTGGCAACCAACGTAGCCACTTTTCAGAATGATTTGCCACAATAGGAAGAATGGGATAAAGACATCTCGATTTTTGTAGAATCAGCATTTATTATAATGACAAGATGATTGGCTGGGCGTCCTTGACACCAGTTTCAAGCAGATGCGTTTATGCTGGTGTTGCAGAGGTGAGCATTTATATTGCACAAGACGAGCGAGTTACCCTTTTGACAGAATTAATTCAACAGAGCGAAGAAAACGGCATATGGACATTGCAGTCTGGTATATTCGCCGAAAATGAAAGCAGTATTAAGTTACACGAGAAATGCGGATTCCGATTAGTTGGCTACCGAGAAAAGATAGTAAGAAAAATGGGGTTTGGAAAGATAAGGTCCTTATTGAACGTAGAAGCAAAAATATCGGAATAAATTAATAAACAATAAACTTAAACAACCACTATGTATTCAGAATTAACAAATACTATAGAACAATTGCAACATCAAAGCATTAGTGAGGAAAGAAAAATAATATTGCAGCCATTAATTGATTTTGTACAGCAAAAAATGGATGAAGGAAAAGATATTAATATCAATTTTATTTGTACCCACAATTCACGCAGAAGCCATCTATCACAAATCTGGGCGCAAGCAGGAGCTTCCTATTTCAATATTCCAAATGTACGATGTTATTCGGGTGGTACGGAAGAAACCGCATTATTTCCAAAAGTGGCTGAGACACTAATTAATCAAGGCTTTAATATCTTCAAAATTGCGGATGGAAATAACCCTGTATATTCTATCAAATACGATGATGATTCGTTACCTGTAATTGGATTTTCAAAAAGATATGATAGTGCATTCAATCCAACATTCGGTTTTGCTGCAATTATGACCTGCTCTCAAGCTGACGGAGGCTGTCCTTTCATTGCTGGAGCAGAGAAAAGAATCCCTATCACATATGAAGACCCTAAAATTTCTGATAACACACCACAGCAGTCTCAAGTATATGGAGACAGAAGTTTGCAGATAGCTTCTGAAATGTTCTATGTTTTTTCTAAAATAAGCATCTGAAAAAATTAAGAAATTCTTCTAAATTCAATTTTAACTTTGTATAAACTTTACAGTTTATATTTAATAATCACAAAAAAATAAATTCATAAATTTGTAGAAGTGAAAAATTGGAACAGACATATCACTTTAGTTCTGCTGTTATTCTTGGGATTTCTGTTGACTCCCAACTTAAGTTATGCCTGTTCAAAAACTCCAATTAAAACGGAGCTTCAGAAAGTTTCTAGAAGTCATCACGAGAAAGCAGAAAAAAAAGATTGTTGCAAAACCAAATCTTGCGAAGATCATCACAATGAAAATGATTGTAATGGCAAATGCAAAGACAGCTCTTGTAGATGTGGCAACTCATCATTCAGCCTTTTTCTACCGATTGATTTGAAAGTAAATACTTCTTTTGATGTCATTGAAAAGCATCAATTTGAATTCTCACAATCCTATTATTCTTTAGGTCACTGCTCTATTTGGCAACCGCCAAAAATAGGTTAAAAACATTGGCTAACAGCCATAATTATGTCTTATCAAAAGTAAATCTGCTTTTGGTTTATCGACTTTAAAAATAACTTTAAATTTAATCAGAAATGGATGTACAATTGTCTATTTCTCAAAATGTAATTCTTATGAAATCAATATCAAAAATATTGGTAGCAGTTACTGTATTGCTGTCATCAATCAACATATTCGCTCAAATTAAAAACTCAAAAACAGAAACCATCAAAATCTATGGCAACTGTGATATGTGTAAATCTAACATAGAGAAAGCAGGAAATCTAAAAAATGTAGCCCAAGTAAATTGGAACAAAGACACAAAAATGGCAACGTTGAGTTATGATGAAAAGAAAACCAATCAGGATGAAATTTTGAAGCGTATCGCCTTAGCCGGTTATGATAGCGAAAAATTTCTGGCTCCTGATGATGTATATGCCAAACTTCCTGAATGTTGCCAGTACAAACGTGAACTCAAACCTGTTTCAATGGCTAATAACGCTGGTATGGATATGAAATCTGAACACGCTAATCATAACCATAATGAAATGAAGATGACTAATTCAACACAACAAAATCAGTCCACATTAAAATCTGTATTTGAAAACTATTTCTCTCTGAAAGATGCGTTGATAAAATCCGATGGAGCGAGTGCATCTACTAAAGCTTTAGCTTTGACAAAAGCTATACAAAGTGTTGATATGGCAAAGTTATCGACTGAAGAACATACCGTTTGGATGAACGTAATGAAAGACCTTTCTTTTGATTCAGAACATATTTCAGATACAAAAGATGCTTCTCATCAAAGAGACCATTTTACATCGCTTTCTGGGAATATGTATAAATTAATGAAAGTTACAAAACAAGAGACTCCTGTTTATTATCAACATTGTCCGATGTTTAACAATGGTAAAGGCGCCAATTGGTTAAGCAAAGAGGAAGCTGTTAAAAACCCTTACTACGGCTCACAGATGTTGACTTGTGGAAGTACGGTTGAAACCATCAAATAACAGAAATATGATTAAATTCAAAAATAATATTTCACGGTTATTATTACCAATTTTCCTTCTGCTTTTTACACAATCACTTTTCGCGCAGAAAGTCGTACGCTATGAGCTGTTTGTGAAAGATACATTGGTCAATTATGCAGGTAAAGAAAAAAGAGCTATTGCCGTGAACGGACAAATTCCGATGCCAACATTGACTTTTACCGAAGGAGATACAGCAGAAATTGTTGTTCATAATCAATTGAAAGAAAGTACTTCTCTTCATTGGCACGGCGTCTTTCTCCCAAACAAAGAAGACGGCGTTCCCTGGCTTACCCAAAAACCAATAGCACCGGGTGCAACTTATACTTATCGTTTTCCAATCATACAGAGCGGAACACACTGGTATCATTCCCATTCGGGATTGCAGGAACAGATTGGGATGTACGGAAACTTTGTAATGAAGAAAAGAAAGGATGACAAAACATTTAGAAAAGGAATAGATGATTTACCCGAAGTTCCCATTGTTTTAAGCGAATGGACCAATCTCAATCCAAAAAATGTTGACAGAATGCTTCATAATGCGAATGATTGGGCTCCGATTAAGAAAAATGCGACACAATCTTATGCAGAAGCGATTCGTGAAGGTTATTTTAAAACCAAACTTAAAAACGAATGGAAACGTATGTTGGCGATGGATGTCAGTGATGTTTATTATGACAAAGTATTAATGAATGGCAGTAATTCGACTGATTTAAAAAACATCGATGGCAAATCTTTGAAAGCAGGCGATAAAGTCAGGTTAAGAATATCCAACGGTGGAGCTTCTTCTTATTTCTGGTTGCGTTACGCTGGAGGAAAAATTACGGTAGTCGCCAATGACGGCAATGATGTAGAACCCGTAGAAGTTGACCGATTGATTATTGGTGTTTCAGAAACCTATGATGTAGTGGTTACCATTCCTGCTGATGGTGTGGCTTATGAATTTTTAGCAACAACCGAAGACAGAACACAGTCTGCAAGTTATTTTGTTGGAAATGGTGTTAAACAGTTGATTTCTCCACTTCCCCGTCTTAAATATTTTGAAGGAATGAAAATGATGAACGGTATGATGAAAATGAACGGCGACCTTGATGATATGGGAATGAAAATGAGTCTGAACAAAATGGATATGAACGTCGTAATGTATCCCGAGATTACTGGAAAGACAGGAAATAAAGAGAATCATAGCCAACATAATATGGATATGAAATCCGGAATGAAGATGGACGACGACCAGAATCGATACAACGCCAATGCTTTGGGTGACATTACTACGCTTAATTATTCAATGTTGCAGTCACCATACAATACGACATTGCCTAAAGATGCGCCTGTAAAAGAATTGAAATTTACCCTAACCGGAAATATGAACCGCTATGTTTGGAGTATGGATAATAAGATTCTTTCTGAAACGGATAAAATCCCTGTAAAGAAAGGCGAAATCTTGCGTATTACCATTTACAACAATTCGATGATGCGTCATCCGATGCACCTTCACGGATTTGACTTCAGGGTAATTAATGGAAAAGGAGAAAAATCCCCGCTAAAAAACGTTTTGGATATTATGCCAATGGAAACCGATACCATTGAATTCCTTGCAAATGAGGAAGGAGACTGGTTTTTCCACTGTCATATTCTTTATCATATGATGTCGGGAATGAACCGCGTTTTTGCCGTCGGTGATTATCAAAATCCAAATTTGCCGGACAAGAAACAAGCCTACAATATGCTGCAGAAAGAAAGCAATATGCCCCATTTTATGGCAGAAAATGATTTTGCCACCAATGGAAACGACGGGCAGGCAATGTTGCAAAATGCAAGATGGAGCTTAGGTACAGAATGGCGATTGGGTTATAACAGTATGCACGGTTATGAAGTGGAAACTCATTTCGGCAGATACATCGGAAAAATGCAGTGGCTGATGCCTTTTATCGGTTTCGACTGGCGATACCGTAAAATGGGAATTGACCAGCAGGAAAAAAACCTGTTTGGACAAACCAACGAAAAAGATTCCCGAAAAGCATTTAGTTTGGGTGTTATGTACACTTTGCCGATGCTGGTAAACTTTCAAGCGGAAGTTTATCACGATGGTATTGTAAGATTAACCTTGATGCGTGAAGATATTCCGATTTCTAAAAGATTGAGAGGAGGATTTATGGTGAATACCGATAAAGAATATATGGGAGAACTCAAATATATCATTAACAAAAACATCGGCATCCGAGCTCATTACGATAGTGATATGGGTTGGGGAGCGGGAATTTCGATTGTTTATTAATAATATTTAAATCTAAGCCTTTCAGAGTTTTGAAAGGCTTAGTATCTTTGAAGAATGACCAATAATCAAATGAAAACAGAAAATCAAAAGGTAGAACATTGGAATACTATTTACCAAAGTAAAAACGAGAATGAAGTAAGCTGGTATAAGGATTATCCAGAAGCTTCCATTGAGTTAATAAAGGAATTAAAATTACCTCTTTCAGCTCATATCATTGATATTGGTGGTGGAGAAAGTCGTTTGGTAGATGTTCTTCTGGATTTGGGATATACTAACATTACGGTTTTGGATATTTCTGAAAAGGCACTCGAAAAGTCCAAAAATAGATTGGGAGAAAAAAGCAAATTAGTGAAATGGATTATAACCGATATTACTGAATTTAACCCAACTGAAAAATATGACCTGTGGCACGACAGAGCAGTTTTTCATTTTTTAACTGCCAAAGAGAATATAATAAAATACACTTCAATTGCTGAAAGAGCAATTAGTCAGAATGGATTTTTGATAATGGGAACATTCTCTGATAAAGGTCCGACCAAATGTAGCGGATTTGAAATAAAGCAATATACAGACAAATCACTGAAAGATGCTTTTAAGGATTCTTTTAAGCAATTTAGTTTTCAATATATCGACCATTCCACTCCTTTTAATACAGTTCAGAATTTTTTATTTTGTACATTTCAAAGAAAATAAAATAGCAGATGTTCGATTTCAGATTGAAAGTATTTCTTGCCGTAGCAAAAAGGCTCAACTTCACCAAGGCCTCGGAAGAACTTTACATTACACAGCCTGCCGTTACGAAGCATATCAAAGAGATTGAAAACTATTTCAAGGTTAAACTTTTTGACAGAAACGGAACAAAGATAAAACTAACGCCAGCCGGAGAAACTTTGCTTCAGTATGCGGAACAAGTGTTTGCCATCTACCAAAATATGGAATTTGAACTGAATGCTTTTACTCAAAATAAAGCAGGAGCGATACGTATTGGTGCAAGTACTACCGTTGCACAATATCTGCTGCCTCTTATATTGGCTGCATTTCATCACAAGTTCGGCAGTATAAAAGTGCAGTTGGTTACCGGAAACACAGAACAGATTGAGCAAGCTTTGCAAAATAAAAATATCGACCTTGGAATTATTGAAGGTAGATCAAGAAATACAATATTTAAATATACTCCTTTCGTTAAAGATGAATTGGTACTTGTTGGAAAATCAGGACATCCTCTATCAAAAAAATTATCTGTAAAAATAGAAGATATAATAAAGTATAGTTTTCTTTTACGTGAACCGGGTTCCGGAACCTTGGAAGTCATTGCACACGCCCTTAAACAAGCTGGTATAAAAATAAGTGATCTCAACTTGGAGATGCAGTTGGACAGTTCGGAGAGCATCAAAATGTATTTACTCAATTCTGAAGCTTTGGCTTTTCTTTCCATATATTCCATTTTCAAAGAACTTAAAAATAACGAATGTACCGTGGTGGATGTGAAAGGGCTTACTGTCGAGAGGGAATTCAATTTCATTCGAACGCAGGGTGAAGGTGAAAGTCTTTCCGATTTATTTATAAAATTCGCACTTAGCTATAACTTTAAGTAATGACAGATTATTTATTTTGATTTCTTTTTCACTGATGATATGATGAATTTTGTACTATAAAATTAAAGAATCATATTATGCAAGATCATCAAAATAACACAGAAAAAAAGTCTTTACGAAGATTCTTAGAAAAAAGCATTACAGCCAGAGAAGTTATTTTTTTCGTACTCGTTGTATTATGCCTCTCTCCTTTTGTATCCCCTCCTGTTGCTTTGCTTTTGGGACTCATCGTTGCACAGTTCATTGGTCATCCTTATCTGCACCTTAACCACAAGGCAACACATATCCTGTTGCAGGTCTCAGTCGTAGGATTAGGTTTTGGAATGAATGTAACCAGCGCAATGAAAGCGGGCAAGGAAGGGATAGTATTTACCATAGTTTCCATCATAGGAACACTGGTGATCGGATATTTGATGGGAAAATTTCTTAAGATCGACAAAAAGAGTTCCTATCTCATCTCTGCAGGAACAGCTATTTGCGGAGGCAGCGCCATTGCAGCCATTTCTCCTGTCATCAAAGCCGAAGAAAAGCAGATCTCAGTAGCATTGGGTACGGTTTTCATCCTTAACTCAGTTGCACTCTTTATTTTCCCAATGATCGGTCACGCATTGAATTTGTCTCAGACCCAATTTGGTTTATGGAGTGCCATTGCCATTCACGACACAAGTTCAGTAGTGGGAGCGGCAAGCAAATATGGAGCTCAGGCTTTGGAAGTGGCAACTACGGTGAAGTTAGCCCGCGCTTTATGGATCATTCCTGTGGCATTTCTGTCTACATTTCTTTTCAAAAACAAAGGCAGTAAAGTAAAGATCCCTTACTTCATAGGTTTATTTATTTTGGCTATGATCGCCAACACCTATATTCCCTTTGTGCAGAATTTCAGTCATTATCTTACAGGGATTGCCAAAGCAGGGCTGACCTTAACTTTATTTTTAATTGGCTGCGGTCTCAACAGAAAATTACTGATGAGCGTTGGTTTTAGACCTTTAATTCAGGGCGTCGTACTTTGGGGCATCATTTCTGCTGCTGCATTATGGGCGGTCACTTCTTTTGCCAGTTAAAGATTTATTGCTTAATGTATTTGAACAAATTAATATTATACTTTACTAAACAACAAATAATATGAAATCATTACGATTTAAAATCTCACTGATAGTTCTGAGCTTTACGATAAAAGCATTCGCACAAGTTCCATTCGATGGGGATATTAAAAATAATTCACTTGCAGTTAGCCCTGATGAAAAAATAGCGGTGGCATCTTACAGCGATTCTACAGAAATTAAAATTTATGACCTATCCAAAGCCGAGTTAAAAACCACCATCAAAGGCTTTGTTAATCCCAGAAATATTCTTTTCTCTCCGGATGGAAAGCTAATTTACATTACCGATAGTAGTCTTGGATATCTGATGGTTTATGATTCTGACAATTATCAGCTGATTAAAAAATACCCGGTTGGCTATGGTGCCTTTGGAACTGCTATCTCAAACGATGGAAAACAGCTGTTTATCAACAATGAAGCAGCCAATACGGTAACATTGGTCAATCCAGGAACATCTGAGGTCAAGAATATCATTACGGGCTTCCATCAGCCCAGACAGGGAGTAAAATTTAATCCTGATAACACAAAGCTCTATGTGACCAATTTTGGAAACGACCATATAACGATTGTTGATGTTAAAACGCTAAAAATAGATGGAGAAATGGAAGGCTTCAAAAAGATCCGGGCAATCTCGATCAGTAAAGACGGTAAAACCTTATATGCAGCGAACAGTGGAACAAATGAGCTGCTTATGGTGGACATAGCCGGCAAAAACATTATTCATCGTATTCAGGTTGGTAAGGACAATTATGGAGCAAGTCTGTCACCGGACGGAAAACTTGTGCTGAGTGGTAACAAGATCGATAATACTATTTCAGTGGTCGATGTTAAAACCAATAAGAATGTCCAAACTATCAAAGGTTTTAAAGAACCAAGACAAGCCATAGTTTTTTCAAAAAACGGGAAGTTCTTTTATGTATTGAACAACGATCTAAGCGTGGATAAGGTCAGTATGGCTAACTATAAGATCGTTCAGTCAATGAAATGATCAGGTGATAATAAATATTAATGTTTGAAATGGCAACAGAAATCTTACTGATCACTGAAGCAAAATCTTCTGATACAAAATCTTTTTACAAATGCAATACACCTTTGTACAGGTGCGTAAAGTCAGCCTTTGAAATGCAATTTGGTAACTTTGAAACTGATATTGATTTTTTAGCATTTTTTGAGGAAATAAAATGCAAAATTGAATATTTGGTGACTGAAGAAATTGACAGAAAGGATATGACAATCAGAAATAAACAACGTTCTGAAAATGTTGACTCGCTTTCGAAAAGATTAAGAACACACCGTCCCAAATGTATTATCATTATAATGAAAGATATTGAAAAATTTGTTTTAATGGCTATAGAAAGAGCAAAATTATCAGAAGTCTTATTTATCAAAAGTGTTCCATTCCCTGCAATGAGTGAAAGAAACAGAATCAATTGTGAGCTTGGAATAGCAGAAATTCTTAAAGACTATGTCTTAGGTCATTGATTTTTATTATCTTTGATTATTCAAAAAAAGGGAATGGTGTCTCCCTTACCCAACCGCCCTAAAAAGCTGATGGCGCCTGATTAAAATTGAATGTTCAACATTTAATCAGGATATATTATGCGTCATTATCAAAAATCTAAAGGGCAGAGATCGCTTATTAGAACAAAAGTATTTTTTAGAGCTTACCCAACCCTTCCCTATGTCATCAAATGGTTATTGATTAGCCTTATTCTTGGATCTTGTATCGGAACTGCGTCCGCATTATTTTTAGAAACATTAGGCTGGGTTACTGATTTTCGGGAAAATCACCTTTTGTTAATTGCCCTTCTTCCCATAGCCGGTTTCGTGATTGGATACATCTATCATCAATTCGGCAAAGAAGTAGAAGCCGGCAATAACCTATTGATCGATACCATTCACGACCCTAAAGAGATTATACCATTTCGTATGGCACCATTTGTTTATCTCGGTACACTCGCGACACATCTTTTTGGAGGATCTGCTGGAAGAGAAGGAACTGCAATACAAATGGCAGGATCTATTGCCGACCAATTTACAAAACCACTAAAACTCGATCCAAATGAAAGAAAAGTTCTGATCATCTCTGCCATTGCCGCAGGTTTTGCTTCTGTATTCGGAACACCATTAGCTGGCGCCATTTTCGGGTTAGAAGTTTTTCTGATTGGCAGACTTAAATATGATTCGATTTTTCCGGCATTTGCATCGGCAATCATCGCAGACCTAGTCACCAAACTTTGGAAAACAGGACATACCCATTACCACATCCCTACCATTCCCGATTTTTCATTTTTAAATGGTTTATACGCCATCCTTGCAGGAATAGCCTTCGGACTTTGTGCTGCAATCTTCAGCAAAACCATTCATCAGGTAAGCAAAATTTTTAAAGCAAAAATTTCTTATCCACCTTTACGTCCTTTGGTTGGAGGTATTTTAGTTGCAACCGCAGTTTGGGCTTTAGGAACGACAAAATATATAGGCTTAGGCATTCCTACCATCGTTTCGTCTTTTGAACAGCAATTACCTGCCTACGATTTTGCATTAAAAATGATTTTTACCATCGTTACATTAGCCGCAGGATTTAAAGGTGGTGAAGTGACTCCTTTATTTTTTATTGGTGCCGCACTAGGAAATGCACTGGGTTATTTTATTCCTTTACCGATGGGACTTTTGGCAGGAATGGGCTTTGTAGCGGTTTTTGCCGGAGCCACCAATACACCTCTGGCTTGTAGTATTATGGCAATAGAACTTTTTGGGAACGATTGTGGGGTTTATGTCGCTATTGCGTGTGTTGTAGCTTATTTATTCTCAGGACATAGCAGTATCTATGGAAGACAGATGATTGGCGAACCAAAACACAACCGATTTGGCAGTTACACTGGAAAAAGATTAAATGAACTTTAAAATTAAGACAATGCAAACAGAAAATTTAGCCATCCTGAAAATATATTTCCGATACGGGCAATCGGTTAAAAATCAGAACTTCTGGAAAAAACTTTGGAATAATAATCTGGGAGAATATCTTTTGAAAATGGCAAAAAAAAGCGGTATTCATCAAGCCAATATTTTCACTGCAAAAAGCGGATATTTAAGTAATGACCTCATCCAGTACAATATTTCTGAGATTCCTTCATCTAAAAATACTGCTTGCTTAGAGTTGATTGACGAATCCAACAAATTAAAATCATTTTTAAATGAAAATGAGGAATTTTTAAGGGCAACCCATTTAATCCTCTTTAATAATCATAAATTTAATTATCATTCCACTACAAAATAAAAATGAAAGAATATTTACTAAAAATAGATAAAGAAATCCTTTTATGGATCAATGGCCATCACACAGATTTTTTGGATCAAGTGATGTGGTTTGCAAGCGGAAAATTAAGCTGGGTTCCATTTTACCTTGCAATTTTAATCGTTTTAATTTTAAAATACAAAAAACAAAGCTGGTGGATGATTATCCTCATTCTTCCATTGATAACTGTGAGCGACCAATTAGCAGCATCTATTATTCGTCCAATTTTTGAAAGATTGAGACCCAGCCACACTGAAGGATTGCAAAATATTTTGCATTACGTCAATGGTTATACGGGTGGACAATATGGTTTTGTATCTGCTCATACATTAAATGTTTTTTCACTTGCCACTTACCTGAGCAAAACGACTTCTAAAAATCTCCGATGGTTGCCATACGTTCTATTTCCTTGGGCATTTTTTGTTTCCTACAGCAGAATTTACCTTGGCGTACACTATCCTACCGATGTTATAGTTCCGATATTTCTTGGTTTTCTAAATGGTTTATTGTTTTTCTGGATTTTTAGAAAAATGAAGCCTTTGATTTTTAGAGATTCAAACATCCACAATAGATAGTTAAGTCATAATCTAACTGCATTAATAATCAGTTCTAATGACACATTCCTGGAAGTTTCTACCAAAGTTCGAAAATTTATTTGATTAGATTCATATAATAGGAATTAAGACAACTATATATTTTATTGAACAAGAGAATCACAGTAATTTGTAAGATGTATTAGTATAATTAAAAAATTATTAGTTTTTTTATTTCGAACCTAAATTTACTAAAACAATAAAAAAGATTAATCCAGATTATTCTGGAATCAAAAAACAAAAAAATGGCTTCAATTTGTATTAAATTGGAGCCATTTGGCAATTTGTGACCTCAGCGGTGCATTTTCCGAACACTTTTGTAGAAGATTTGAATAAGCTTGTAGAACTATCGAAAATCATCTATAATCAAAAATAGAGTATCGTATAATATTTTTTATAAACCAAGATATAAATTTAAATAACTCCTTAAATTAAATATATTTATCTGTAATCTCACCCATCTTAGGCACACTCAAAAGTAGAGTTTTTTGTTAATAA
>NZ_JBWEYV010000014.1:0-90672 GCF_056329745.1 Epilithonimonas sp.
CAGGTCGTGTTCTGAACCTTGATGGATATTTTGCAGGTGGTAGGTTTTGAACCTTGACTGGAAACATTCAAATTCTAAATAAAAAAATAGGATTTTGAAAAAAACCCTATTTTAGTCCCTAATAACTGTAACTGATTGATATACAGTGTAAATTGCAGAGAGGAAGGGAAATGAACCTTGATATTTCTATTATATCTAATTTCCAATAATATCACTATTTATCAATTAATTACCTATTTTTGTATAAATGAATATAGGTAATTTTTATATTCATTTATAAAATTAGTAGCACCTAAATTAGCACCCAATGAATTTCACATTCAAATTAAAAGAACCAAATTCAGATAAAGAAACGCTCATTTACTTTAGGGCATATTTCGGAACTGAAAGAAAAAATTTCATTTACTCTACTGGTGAAAAAATCAAACCTTCGGAGTGGGATTTAAAAAATAGGCAACCCAATGATTTAAACGGAAGAACAATGAAGGCTGAAAATCATAGAACAATAAAAAAGCAACTAGATAGATATAGCTCTTACTTTGTCGAAATTGTAAATAGGTATAAAAATATTAATGAAGAACTTACTATTGATGTTGTAAGACAAAGATTTGACGAAAAATTTAAGAAAATAAAAATTAAAGATGATTTTTTTAGACTTTATGAGGAATTTATAGAAGAAAAATCAAATGATTACACCGGAAAAGGGATTTCTAAATCAACTAAAACAAGATACACTTTCAACAAAAATTTACTATTTGAGTTTCAGAATTACTACAAGATAAAGATAAGTTTAGGGAACTTTAATGAAAAAATGTATAATAAATTTTTAAAATACAGTGTAGAAATCAAAGATCACTCAGCAAATACCGTTCACAGAGATGTAGGATTATTAAAAACATTTCTTTATTGGGCATTGAATAAAAAATACACTTTCAATAATGAGTTTATAAATTTCAAAAAGCCACCAAAATTTCAAACAGATGAAATTGCTTTAAATATGGAACAGGTGACAAAAATTTATGAACATGATTTTTCGCAAAATAAAAGATTAGAAAGGGTTAGAGATTTATTTGTAGTGGGTTGTACTACAGGAATGCGTTTTGGAAACTATAGTAGAATTTCTAAAAATGATATTCAAGATGATTTTATTAGAGTTACAGATTTGAAAAGTAAATCAAAGAAATTAGCAATTCCTTTAAATTCAATATCTAAAGAAATCTTAGAAAAATATGATTACGATTTGCCAAAGATTACAAATCAAAAAATGAACAAATATATCAAAGAGGTTTTTCAATTATTAGAATTTGATGATGAAATAAAAAAAACCATGAAGTATGGCGATGAATTAATTGAAAACAGCACAGAATTTTGGAAAAGAATATCTTCACATACAGCAAGAAGAAGCTTCATTACCATTATGAAGAATAAACGTGTTCCTGATAAAGTCATCATGTCATATACGGGTCATACGAGCCTTGAAGTCTTTAATGCATATTATCGTCCAAGTGAAGAAGATAAAGTGAATTATATGAATGAAGTTTTTAAATAACCAATATGATGAAAAAAAATATTTACCCAGCTTATAATCCAGCCTCTGAGCTTATAGCAATTCCCTTTATTATTAATAATGTTATAAGAAGAAAAACAATCAAAGCAAGATTAAATGAAGTTATTGAATCAGCTAAAAAAGAAACACTAAACGGAACATTAACAGAACAAGAGAAATATGTAAAACAAATTGATTATGATGATTTAGATGATTTTTTTGCGAATCATTTTAAAGCTTTGGAAAATTCAAAGGCTCATTCTTTTGATGATAAAATTGACTATTGTTTAGACAAGTATGCAAAAGAAGCTAAAAGTCTTTTATCCGCAACTAATACTGTAGTTTTAGAAGAAAATTTTCTGAAAGGAGCTAAGAAAACTCTTGGCTTGTATTTTTTGTTAGAAAAACATGATATTGAAAGTGATAGATTTGGAAATTGTTTAAACGAAATTCAAAACATTGAAATAACTCCTAGCACAATTGAAATTAATAAAACTTTGCCAAATCTATGTCAATCGATAAAGTTCAAAAAATTATTTATTAATGAGATTTTGTTTAATAAGATTAATCCTTTTAAATTGAAAGAATATAACATATTTTATAAAAAAACAACGGAAGGACTGGAGTTTACCGATAGATCTGTTTCGGATTTATCGCTATTATTAATAATATTAGATGATAAAAAAATAATTAAACTTCCAACTTTAAAATACATAAATGAGATACTCCTAGAAGTAATTGGTAAGGAAGTATCTACAACAACCTTTTCAGAGTGCAAAAAAAAATATTTATATCCACAAATAAAAGATCCTTCAATCTTTGATCTAGATGCTATCAAAAATATCAATATTTTCATATCAGAATATCTTACTAAAATATAGTTATTGATGAATCCAGTATGAAATCCACTGGATCCACCAGATTTTATTAAAAATCAGCTATAAACTTGCATAAAAATATCAAAGTTTATGCAAGCACCTAATCCATTTCAACCCATCATGGATGGAATTGATGAGTTAAAAGAACTCCTTCATTCCATTAAAAAAGAACCAGATCTAGAATTAAAACAAAAATTCTACTCCTTCAAAGAAGCATCGGCAATTCTAAAAGTTGATTATCAAACTGTACGTTCTCATGTGTTAAAGGGAAATATTAAAGCGGAACAAATTGGTAGATTTTACAGAATCAACCATCTTGATTTAATGGAAGCCCTTAAAGATGTAAAATCCTTAAAATACAAAAGATAAAGCACTACAATTACGAGTTGTAGTGCTTTGTATTTTATTATTTCTAACAGTTGAAATATGGAGCAAATATAGTCCATATTTCTGAAAAATCCTTTACAAAGATGGACGAAAACAGATTAAAACTAACCGATCTATTCAAAGATCAGTTCAATGAAACGATATATAAACAAGAGCAACATCAAACAATTCTTATGGATTTATTGGCAAACGAATGGATAGAACGGGCAAAAAAGCTTCCTGATCCTAAACCTCTTTTCGGCAATATCTGGCATCAAGGAGAAGTTGCTTTCCTTTTTTCAAATACAGGAAAAGGGAAATCTATATTAGGGGTTCAGTTGGCAGAGTGCATTGCTTCAGGTGTTAATATTCTGAATATGGAGACCACTCAGCAAAGAACCATTCTTTTTGATTTCGAGCTGTCATCGAAATCCTTCCAAAGAAGATATACGAATGAAAATAACATCTCTCATATTTTCAGCAATTATTTTATTCGGGTAGAGATAGACCGGAATAAATCGCTTCAATCAGAGGAAAAGTCATTCGAAGAATTAATAATTGAATCTATTACCTATCACATAGAAAAATCTAAAGCCGAAGTTATTATCATAGACAATGTTACATTCTTATCAGCTACGAACGAAAAAAGTAAAGAGGCATTAGCCTTAATGAAACTTATTTTAGATCTATCTAGAAAGAGAAATATTGCTGTTTTGCTTATAGCTCATACTCCCAAAAGAGATATTTACAAACCGATACAATTGGAAGATTTAGCAGGCTCTAAGGCTTTGTCCAATTTTACAGATGTCTGTTTTTGTATTGGTGAATCCATCAAAGGAAGTCACATTCGCTATATCAAACAATTAAAAAATAGAAATTATCCTATTCATTTTGACGAAAATAATGTGATAGAATGTGAATTGCTAAAAGAAAATACTTTTTTGAAATTCAATTTTGTGGACTTTACAACTGAGGAAGAGCATTTGAAGAAACCCGCTGAAACTTCTGATGATAGGATTCAAGAGATAATTGAGCTAAAAAATGAAGGGAAATCTAATGTTGAAATCGGTAGAATTTTAGGGGTCAGTGAATCTGCAGTGAGAAGGCGACTTAATAAATTTCAAAATAGAATACAGTAAACTCCGACGAATTGCGACGAGACTATTATTTATATTAACTTTTTGATATTCAATTTATTATGTTATAAATTTTAACATGTTCGTCTCGTCGCCGGATTATATAAGTAATTGCTCGTCGGTAGGCGACGAATGTTTTCCGGGACATTTTAGCGACGAGACGAATTGAGATAGTTTTTAAACAGAAATTGACTAAAAACATTTGATTATCAATATTTTATAAATGATATTTTTTAAAATTTAACTCGTCGATCCTCGTCGCTAAACCATAATAAATTATACAAAATGGCAAATTTCAGATTTTCCCTTCAGAAATACAATGGATCACAAACCAGGTTCATTTGTCCGAATTGTGGCAGAAAGGAATTTGTGAGATACATTGATAATGAATCCGGAGAATATTTGGATGATTATGTAGGCAGATGCAATCGGATAGAGCAATGCGGCTATCATTTATCGCCCAGACAATACTTTGAAAGTAAAGGCGAAAAAGTACAGTATTTTTCATCAGACAGAATCCCAAATAAACCAAGAGACACCTCATTTGTTTATGAAAATTTGCTTTTAGAATCTCTACATTCTGACATTCAATCGAGTAATCTTTATAGTTTTTTCACTAAATATTTTGAAGAAGGAAAAGTAGAAAGAACATTCAGGAAGTATTTGGTTGGAGTTTCCAACAAATGGCAAAACGCAACCATTTTCTGGCAGGTTGATCAAGAGATGAAAGTTCGAGCGGGGAAAATAATGCAATACAATCCTGAAACAGGACGACGAGACAAAAAGAAATTTTTTTGGATTAAAAACCAAACAGAAAACACAGAAATGAGACAATCCTTTTTCGGATTACACTTAATAAACTATTTCAAGAATTGCAAAATTGGAATTGTTGAATCTGAAAAAACGGCGATGCTTTGCGATTTGTTCTTTGATGAGAAAATAATCTGGTTGGCTACGGGAGGATTGGAAGGAATTAATGAAAGAAAACTAAAAGATTTGAAAGATCGAGAGTTGATTTTATTTCCCGATTTAAGTAATCAAAAATCAAATAATAGTGCTTATGCGAAATGGAAAACGAAAGCAGAAATACTTGGCAAAAAACTAAAAATGAACATTAAAATCAACAATTATTTAGAGAAGTTTTCATCTGACTTTGATAAAGAAAAGCAGTTGGATCTTGGAGATTTTATTATCAGTGAGGTTAGATGTCGGAAAGCCTTATAACGCTGCGAAATATCGAGATGTGCCAAATGGGCCACAAACCATACCGGATTTGCATCGCATTGGGCATCTCGCTTTTGTCTCCCGAAGGTCGCAAAAGGGGAAAATTTCTTCACAATTTAATTTTAAAAAAATATGAAAAAGACACAAATGCTAAAATTTAGGATAACACCTCTGGAAAGCAAAATTATTAGAATGAAAGCAGAAAATTCCGGACTTAGCCTATCCGAATTTCTGAGACGTACAGCTCTTGATCTGGAAATAAAAAACAAGCTTACAGAAGATGAGATAATCTGTTACAAAAATCTCTCTAAATATTCAGACAACTTCCGTAGAATTTCCAATTTATTTAAACAGGGAGATGTTACAGGAATGAAATATGAAACCATGGAAACATCAAGACTGATCCGCGAACATTTGGAAAAATTAAAAAAGTAGGAAATGATAGGGAAAGCAAAATCCTGTATTGGAGGTTATTCATTGTTCCATTATGTAATCGATCCGGGTAAGGGATATGAATTGGAAAGGAATAATCTCTGTGGCGAAACACCTTTGGAAGTTATGCAGGAAATGAAAATCCTGCAGGATTTCAACCAAAGGGCGACCAATAAACTTATTTCGATGGTGCTTTCTCCCCATGTTGAAGACGGAGAGAAACTGACTAAAAAGCAACTGCGAGAATTGCTAAGCCAATTTTTTGATGAAATGAATATACACGCTCGAGATAACCAATATCTTGCATTTGTACATACGGAAAAACGCCACAGACACATCCATATTCTTTTGAACCGCGTGAAAGAAGATTCAAACCTAATTCCGGATCATCATATTGGAAAACAAGCTCAATGGGCAGCGCACCGTGTGGCGGAAAAAAACGGACTTATATCTGCCAAACAAATGAGGATTGATAAAATTAAAGCAACAGAAAAAATACACATGGGTTCGCAAAAAATCAGAAAAGATATTTACAGAAAACATCTTTTGGTAATAGCCAAAAACCCCGGAACAATGGAAAAATATCTTTCAGAGATGAGAAAACTTGGGATTTCATTTATCCCAAGCATTAACAGGCAGGGGCAATTGCAAGGTTTCCGGATTCGGGATTTGGAAACCCAAACCGAGATGAAAGCCAGTGATGTTCACCGGAAAATGAGTCTGAAAGGTTTAATAAATGCTGGTTTGTATTTTGAAAACCACAATCATCTCAGTACAACAATGAACAATGAAAAAGAGAACAAAAATATCTTTCATTCCTTAGAAAATTATTCTAATGAACAGAAAACCAAAGAGCAAAAATCTGTACTGGACATTTTGCTCCAACCTTCCTACTCGATGGCAGAACCGGATAACGATCCGCTTAAAAAGAGAAGAAAAAAACGAAGATAATCTAAGCAAATGACAAAGAATTTAAAATTACAGGATGTTTTAATGGTATTTATAAAGGAACTTGAAACCGTTAAAACCAAATTAGGAACTGATGAAAAAATTATTTCTGCGACCAACCAAAAACTTGAAGAAATTAAAAATACCGAAGTGAAAGTGGATTCCTCTTCTTTGGAAGCTATTCTTCAAAGGAATGAAAAGACATTTAAAAAATATGAAGAAGCCTTGAAAAATCTCTCCATTGACCATGAAAAGAAGATTAAAGCCGCTTCTAAAAAAGCCAATCAATATGAGTTGTATTTTTATTCAGCACTGGCTTTTCTTTTCAGTTTATCCTCTGTTTTTCTGGCTTATGGTCTAAATCAACATCATCAAAAAAAAGAGGCAGAAAGAAAAATGGAATTTTATTTCAAAGAAGCTGCTTCACGCAATGATTTTTTGAAAGAAAATAATCTCAAGCAAAAGTATAAAGAATGGAAACTTAAAGAAGCGAAATAGAGAAAGAGCTAAACAAATATCCTTTTCCACTTGGTAATCGTATTCCTGCTGATCCCGAAATGTTTGGAAAGTTCGGAATTGTTTAGATGGTGTTTTTTCTGAAAATCCAGTATTTTTAATATGTCTGATTTTGTATAGGAGCGATGTTTTTGGTTGGCAGATTTGTTTTCGGTGCCGAAGATTTTTTGGTTGATTTTTAGAATATCAATAGCAGATAAGTGTTCTTTTTCCAATAAAGGAAGGCGTTTTCCCCGTTTCTCCGGATATTTGGAGGAGATGATATCCTTGAAAATTTGCTGATAATTAATACCCGAGTTTTGCATAGGTTTTCTTGATTTTTATTTGATACACAATATTATCTTTAAAACGTACCAGCAGATAGTACTTCTTTCCGATCCAATTGGTTTTGAGGTGATACGTCCAAATTTCTGCGTGGTAATAATTGAATTCTGAACCCAAATTATCAATTACAAACGACTTGTCTTTCCCTATCAAATACAGGTAATCTGAAAGTTTCATTTTGTTCTGATTTAATAGATATATTCTCGGATTTTGTTGCCCAGCAGATAATCGGTTATTTGAATGTCGTAAACTTCTTCTCCTGCAAAGAACAGAATCATTTCACGGTAGAAAATCCAGTTTCGGATCAGTTCATATTTCCAGACATCAAAACCGGAATGGTAACTACCATAGTCCATGTACTGCAATACTTGGGTTTTTGTTTTTCCTTTTAATGCAGATCCCAAAATGGATGGTTTTTGCGGACGCTTCATTGCTGCTAAAATTTTACGGATGAGATTTTAAATGGTGGATTTTCGCTTTTGCTGAAAAATATATTGTGCTGAGGAATTCCCATAATATACTCTGTAATCACGATATCATCGACTTTTCCATTTTTAAAAAAGAAACAGATTTCATCTTTAAAAATTAGGAATCTCCTCTTGCTATAAAACCATAGATTTTCGTCTGAAATAGTTTGTGGATTTCCCCATTCAGTAAGAATCTGGCTTTTGCTGCTGCCGAAATATTTTTTCAAATAGTTTTGGAGTTTCTGTATTTGCTTATCCATTTGTACAAAGTGGTTTTGGGAATACCATATTTTTCAATAACTTGTATTTTTGTCATTTGTTCAGTTTCTATCTGTTCCAAAACAAAATTGATAATTTCTTTGGTATAGATGTTTTTCCGGAATTGCGGTGAAGATGATTTTTTGCTTTTAGTACTTTTTACTCCTGCTGATGGAGGAGCGTACAGGATTAGGTGTTGTGTATAAATCCGGAAAAAATCATAATCCAAAATTTTACTCCAATTTAGGAGGATTTCTGTATCCATACTTTTTTGAGAAAACATTGTTTTAATTTCTTCTTCCGTGCATTTAAAGAAATTACAGAGGCGGGACATTTCTATCCCGCTTTCTGTAACTCTCTCTTCAATCATTTGTCCTATGTGGATGTTTTTGAAATTCGACACCTTATTTAGAATTTTTCACAGGTGATTGCATAAGAATAAGTTAATTGGTTTGTAGAAGGATCAGTATAGTTTTTTCTCACCCTTGCAATTACTTTATAATAATTTTCCACGTTTGGATATGTTATATAATATTCTCCCAATTGTGACTCACTTAAAGAGCCTAAATTTTGAAAAGTATTATAATTTGTAGTTGTAAAATTTAAACTCTGAGAAACAGAATAATTAGCATAATCTACAACCTGAGATCTCAATATATAATAATATATTATTGCATTATCCGGATTATTTAACATAATTTGAGGATATCCTGAAGAAGAGAATCTAAAACTGAATCTTCCACATTTCATTGTTTGACTTGCATCTGCATCTGTGGATAGATATTTTAATTTCTGTGTTTCAATAATTTGAGATTCAATCTGGTTTTTAACATCTGTTCTTGAGGCGGATTCTATATTTCCGCTCTCATCCGATACTAAAATTCTGTTATATTGATTATCAGTACTTTTATCCTGTAAAGTTCTAATTTTTAGATTGCCATTGATGTCTAAATCTTTTGTAGGCGTAGGAGTATTGATTCCAACTTTATCCGATACCTGAGCGTGTATATTGGTAATATTAGAAATCAATAAAATCAGTGTTATATATAATGATTTGATTTTCATTTATTTAATATTTAGTCTATATTATAAAACCTTTCACAAACCGCAACATAGGTATTGGTTGTTGCTGTGTTTTTATTAACTGTAAAGGTTAATCGATAAAGATCACCAGAATTATTTTCGATGACATTAATTACATTTCGATTACCCTCGATGATAGCATCACCTGAAAAATTCGTTATGCTTGTATTAGGATCAAATGCAGCTAAATCTTGATATGAATAAGTTCCGTTTCCTCTTTTTTCTCTACCGAAATTAATTGTGTATGATTGAGTTGGATCAATAAATGCCCATCTATAACCATTTCCAACACTTATTTTAAAAATTCCGCATTTTGCCCATTTATCCGATTGTTCTGTCGATGTTGTTGCATTGTAAATGACTCTACCTACTTCAACTTGATTATCATCATTTTGAACCAAAGATTGCTTTCTAACAAAATCTACATTTCCTGTTGAATTAGCAGTTACCAATTGATCAAAAGTGGAGTCGGATGTTTTGTCAGAATATTGCGTTACACGAACATCACCGTTTACATCCAAGGTTCTTTCTGGTGCTGAGATATTTATTCCTACATTTCCAGTTTGCCCAAGGCAGCTAACGGAAATTAAGAAAAGCATATATATAATATTTTTTTTCATAAGATTTTCTTGTATTTTTATTCTAATATTTTTCACAGGCAATTGCCCATTTCCTCTGTGTTGTAGAACTTACTTTAACACGATAAAATGATACTTTATAAAGATCGACATCCTGAGGATAATTTATATAAAGAACATTATACTCCTGGTCTGCTATAAAAGATTGAGAATATCCACTTCCGACTGTGACATCAATATAATTATTGGCGGAAGTCATTATAAGCGGGGTAGGTGAAGCTTCATATTGAAATCCTATACCACCAATATCGAATTTTTGTACAAAATTGTCATACACATAAACATTATCAGTCGGCGCATCTGCCAATTTTACCCTTACATAAGCAGACGAATCATTAATTCTATATGAAAACATAAATTTTCCACATTTTACTGCATGGGTCTCATCAGGAAGCCCCGTTGGAGAAGTATAAGTGACATTGTATACATTTTTTCCTGTATTATTAATGCTTGTTGAAGGTAAAAGTTCACTTTTATTTATGTAATCAATATTTCCCGATGGATTTACAGCCAAAATTTTATTATAATCTGAATCGGTACCTTTTTCGGCTAAATTTCGTACTCGTAAACCTCCTTCAACATGTAAAATCCGTTGTGGATTGATCGTTTTGATTCCCACTTGTGCAAATAGATTTTGCAAAAATAATAGGAAAATAAATTTTAGTATTTTGTTCATATTTGTATTATTTGGTAAAATTCTCTGTTAACTTTTATGTGTTAACAGAGAAAATTTTTCAGCATTTGTGTTAATTGTGTTTTTTTAAAATTATATGTAGCAATTAATTAGTTCGATCATCGGCAGCGATATTATTTTTTCTAATAAAAAGTACGTCCACATAATATGATCTTTCTTGAACACCATTTAGATCACCAATAATTCTCCATGTTCCATTAGCTTGTCCTTTCATCGACCATAAATGTTGTGCCCCATTTGAATACATATTCGCAACAGCATTAATCCAATACACTTCATAGCTTACACTCGATAAAATAGCCTCCCATTTGCTCACTGACATACCTGTGTTAAACCCAGAACTTCCTGAAGGCCAGTCTCCAATAGAGAATCTTTTGATAACAAACATAGCTTTAGAGTCATCATTAGTGTTAAATGATAAAGAAGTATTATTTGGAACTAAATCAGCTTTGTCCGTTTTTCCAATCACATTGTAGTTTGTATTATTAACTACTGGAAATTGTGCGTTAAATGTTTGAGTTGGACTATTACCTGAATTCGTATTGATTCCCGTTGTATAAATAGAATTAGACTCTCCGTCATTAGGTAGTTTTCTGATTCTTAACGTTCCTTTGATATCAATAATTTCAGTTGGAGTATCTGTATTAACGCCGACATGTCCTTCATAAGGACTCTGTGAAAATGCATTGATTCCTAAGAAAAATAATTGAAAAACAATTATATGCTTAATATTCTTCATAATTATTGGTTTCTAGAGTCAGCAGCAACTACGTTTGATTTTATAAACAAAATGTCTACATATCCTTTCTCGGTAACATTTACAATATCTCCTACAATTTTCCATGTACCACCAGCATCCCCCTTTAATCTATAATTGAAATAATTATTAAGCAAAAACTGAGAACCAACTGGTGCTGATGTAATAGTCCACATTATATTGGAAATTATTCCTTGCCAATCATTAACATTAATCCCGGTATCAAAACCTGTAGAATTGTTATAAGAACCTGTAGGTCCTCCTATAGTATCTTCTAAGTAAAAACGTTTCACCATAAACATAGCAGAGGATCCATTTGTAGTGTTAAATCCAGAAGTTGTATTGTTTGGAACAAGTTCCGCATAAGTAGTTTGACCTAATACACCATAAGAATTTGTAACTATTGGACGTCCTGCTGTAAATGTTTGTGATGGGGTACTTGTACTTGAGTTAGTACCTGTGGTTGAAATTGCATTAGTGTCACCATCATTAGGTAGACTTCTTATTCTGGTAGTTCCGTTAACATCAAATGTTTCTGTTGGAGTTGACACATTAACTCCGACTTGCGAAAATATTGTAGTTGATATAAACAATGATGCAAATACTATAATATTTTTATTCATTTCTTAATTTTATATATTGTTATTTAAGTCTTTTAAATTTGTTATGGGTGTTTTGAGATTAGGAAATTGGTGGAGGTCTCACCCGATGATTGAATGAGATAATTTTATTATAACTATTTTCATTGTAAAATGTACTGTTTTTGAATGCCCCTGAATTTTGAATAGTTTTTTCTTCTTCATAGGGAATTATACCTTCGGTATGAAAAAAATAAGGTACGATACCTATTGTATTGCAATTTCCTGATAGAGAGATAAATGTCTTTTGGCTGCTGCTGTCAAGAAATTTGTAATCGGATTTTATTTTGCCGTCCGTAGTAATTCTACCGTATTTTTTTGTACCGGTCTTTTTGTCAAATACTTTTTTGGCAAGAGCTGATGGTTTTAGCTCGTCTGAATCGGGATTTTTACTTTTAATGATTACAACGTTACTGAGTGCTTCTGTATTTGTAACGAAGGTACTTTCTGAAAGATAAATTTTGGCGGGAATGCGATTTTCCGGTGTGGAAATAAATGCCTTATCAGATATGGATAATGCAGAGGAATCGGTAATATAGATTTGCGAAAATAAATTTTGAAAAAAAACAAAAGTAAATACCTGCAATATCTTAGATGCAAGATTGAGGTATTTACTTCTGATAAAGCTTAAGGATAAACTTTTTTCCACTATTTGTGTTTTCTGTGGACAAAAGTATACCTCAGTTTAGTGATTTATGATTTCAGAATATCGGATATAAGTAATTCCCAATAATTTGAAACAATTGATAATTGTAATTGTTTAATTATCAGAAAGTATTAGTCTGATGTTTGTTTCCTGAAATCTCCGGGAGAAATCCCGTGTTTGTTTTTAAATGCTCTGTAAAATGTAACTTTGGAACTGAAACCGCTATTTATAGCGATGGTTTCGATGTCCGTTTGGGTTTTTGTAAGAAGAGTCTCGGCATATTCCAAGCGTTGTTGGTTGACATATTGGGTAAAGTTGCAGTTTAGCTTTTCATTCATTACCTGACTAAGGGAATGTTTGGTCGTATTCAGCATATTTGCCATATCTTCCTGCTTTAGAGACGGATTAAGAAAATAACTTTTGTCCATCATTAATAATCTTTGTACCAAATCATTTGCGGTCTCAGTGTTAAGAGAAGATTTGCTGTATTTGGATGAATTCTTCGGAGTATTCTGCTCATTATTAAGGTGGAGTATGTTCTTCTGCTCAGGATTTTCTTTGGCTGTGAGCAAATCGGTAATTTGTTTTAAATAGAGATAGCTATAAGTGGATATAAATAAAGCATTATATCCCAAAAACCAAAACGACACACTTGAATCTAAAGGAAAAATATTTAAGAAAAAATCAAAGTTTAGTATGATTCCGGAAGAAACTAATATAATGTGTAATGTTGATTTTGTACTGTTTTCAATATTCGTTTTTAGATGAGATATAAGTTCTATTAAAAGGGAAATAATTAAGAATATACTGTTAATAAGCAAAATGTATGGTGTTGTTAGCAAGAAAAATACAACAATTTCTATAACTGCAAAAAGCGGTATCAAAAAGAACATATTCCAGATATACCACTTTGCAGGGATATTGAGCTCTTTAAAAAATGGATTTGATGAAAAGATATATGTTAAAACTATTAAGAGGAGAAGCCAGTTCTCTTGATAAACGTAAAACAGTATTAATAGGACACTGTTTACCAGCATAGTCGTTATATAAACAATATTTTTGTTCCTGTTTCCAACTGTTTTAAGAACAATTGTCAATCCCAGAATGATTGCCGATAAAGTGATAATTAGCGTCAGAAATTGTATAATGTATGTTTCCATTTAATTTTGTTTGATACATTGATCCTGATACCTTTTGGGAGTCGTGCCTACAAATGTTTTAAAGTATTTTATAAAAACAGGAATAGAGGTGAAACCACACTGCAAAGCAATATAATCCATTGTGTAATCCGGTTCGGTTTCCAGCAATTTCTTTGCATACAATATTCTGTAATAAGCGATGAGTTTGTAATAATTCATGTTCATACCTGAATTCATCAGGAACGAAAGTCTTTTCCGTTCAATACCTGTATGGTGAGACAGATCATCGATCGAAAAATAATGGTTAAGATAAAGATTGCTGGTTCTAAAAAAATTCCTTATTGTCTCAATGTCTAACTGGTCGTTTTCGGTCAAAATAATATCATTTTCTGTTTCCGTATTGCTGTCATCTTTAATAATATTGGCGGAAATGGTACTTATTAGGACAACTAGTACAGCAATCAGGTATAATGGATATGCAAAGCCTGAGATATTTTCTTCTTCTCTTTCTTTATAGTAACCATAAAATCCTAAAGGAATGTAATATAATGCTGCTGCCAAAAGAATAAAAGCAAGAAGATTTCTGATAAAATTAATTTTCTTGTAATCAATATTTCTTTTTTTAATGATTGGGATCTTGAAAAACATAATCATTAAAGTCAATTCATAGAAACCTATTAATATACACATTTCGTAAAAACCGATGTAGTCCGTGGCTACTAAAACTACACTTAGGAATAAAAAAATGATAAACATTAACAGCCCATTCATAAAAGCAATGGTTGTCCATAATTTGGTTTTCGTCAATAAAATATAGTAAGTAACCACAGACAGCAGGAATCCTAAAGTACTTAGGTCGTATCCTATTAATAGAGAGGTAATGTGACTTGCTAAAATTAATACGTAAATAATAATCCACCACTTTATTGGAAAATGGTTCATATAATGAAGGAAGTTTTTCAGCATTTTGTTTTTCATATAATTTCAGGCAAAAATATCATTTCGTTTAAATTTTAATATTTCAATAAATTAACAATAATTTACTCCTAATAATTTGTTATTATTACAAAATGTTACTTTCAGGTTACCCCACAAAAAAAGGTGTGGATCAAATTGTAACATCAAGCAGAAGGTATCCCCATACCCGCATTCTTAATATACAAAAGTCCACACCAACTAATTGGTGTGTAGTCTGTATATTTCTAAGAATGCTTAAAAAAATGGGGAATTTTTCTGCTTAGAAATAAAACAAATTACTGTTTATTTACTCTTTTATTTTTTAAGATCTTTAAACATTTAACATAATCTTTTTAATCTCAATATAATCCGATGCAAGTGTCATTAGCGATAAGATGCTGCTACAACTTCACCTCTCCGGCCATCACAGCTTCCTGCAGATTGATTTCATATTTTTTCTTATCCAGGATAGCAGTAAGGATATAGCCGTCATCCGTCATTTCCCAATTCTGAATTTCCATTTTCTTGCCGGCGATTTTCTTGGCATCTTTGGAAATAGGCAAATCCTGAATTCTGTCCAAAGCATCAGCGCCATACTGCACGGCACTGGCTGTTCTCATCACTTTGTAGGCACCAGAAAGGGTTTTCAGATTTCCGGAACCTATTCCAACGGCAGCAGCTCCTGTTCCGGCAATATCAGCTACTTTTCCGAGTAACTTTGCATTCAGTCCCGATTTTTTCTGTTTCACAAAAACAAAATCTTTTCCTGCAGGTAAATACACCTGAATTTCTCCTCCTTTTTTCAGGGAAATTGAATCATTTACCACGAGTTCGGTTTGATTGTTTTGGATTGAGGTTACCGCCAATTGAGCAGAAACGCTTACGGATGCAGAAAGAAAAATACTTGCTGCGAGAAATAATTTTTTCATCATTATTAATGTTGGTTTAAATGTTTATCTTAATATTTGCACTCGGTCTTGAATGAGGTGATTGCCATACTTTACAGGCTCACCATCTAAAATAATCGCATCGGAATCAAGTTCTTGGTAGGTAAATGCACATTTTGATTTATTCTCTGATGCATCTTTCGGTATTTCCGAATTTTGCTTTAAATGATTGATAGATTCATTCTGTGTAACTTCTTCCTTTTCTTCTTTCTGCAACCCTGTTTTTTCATCAGTCCAAATGGCTCCGGACTGCATTTCTAAGTCAAGTTTGAGCATGGCTTTTGCCCATCTTTTTTCTGTGGAATCTTGATTTTCCATAATTTATAAAATTTGATTTGATGAAAGTCCAGTTCCGAAACTTCCGATTTAAAATAAGAAAGCGTGGAGCTGAAGCCAATCCGTTACAGAGGTACTGCGAAGAACCCTAACCCAGATAAAACTTACAGCCCACGCCATAAGATGACATGGGCGTAAGCCTATCGAATTTGGGTTTATAGAAGATTCGCAGTTTTCTGTAACCAATACGATAGCTTACGCTTTACGTTGATTTTTTATTTCTTAAGCAAAGATAATTATTACGGTTTAAACTTTAGTATTTTTGTTTCTATGAAAATTCAAATTATCAGTGATTTGCATCAAGAATTTGGAATGACCGATTTATCTTTCGACAATGCCGATGTTGTTGTAATTGCTGGTGATGTAAATTTAGGTACAAAAGGAGTTGAATGGATTAAAAAAAAGATACCAAACAAACTCGTCATTTATGTTTTAGGCAACCACGAATATTATAAGGGATCATATCCTAAAACTTTAAATAAAATAAGGGCTGAAGCTGAAAATACAAATGTTCATGTTTTAGAAAATGACTTTGTGGATATTGAGGATATTCGGTTTCATGGCTGTACGTTGTGGACAGATTTTTCCATTTTCGGAAATCCAATGGAATTTGGGATGTATTGTCAATCGAAAATGAACGACTACAAAATGATAAAGCGTGATCCATCTTATTTCAAAATGCGAACCCTTGATACTTTCAAAATCCATCAGGTTTCAAAGCAATGGTTGAAAGAAAGTTTGGAAAGCTCAAATCAGCCAAAAAACATTGTAGTAACCCATCATGCACCAAGTATTAATTCGGTTCCAGAAATTTACAAAAATGATCCTCTAACTTCTGCGTATGCTTCTAATATGGAATCATTTATTGAAGAGCATCAGCCTGAATATTGGATTCATGGGCATATTCATACACCAATGCGCTATCACATTGGCAAAACTGAAATCATTTGTAATCCTGTTGGTTATATTGATGAAGTATATAATGGATATGAGAAGGAATTGATTATTGAATTGTAATATTTTTCCATAAGCGTTTTTCAAATACAAGTATCTGATTATCGTTGAGTCTACCTTTTTCTTTAACAAAAAAAATTATCGATTGCATGACTCTATTTCGTCCCAAATTTTTGTTATATTTGGGACTGTTATGCGAATAAAAATAGAAGAAAATATTGCCGAACAAATTGATTCATTCAAAGGAGGATCGATATTCTTTGTTGAAGATTTTCTCGATTTTGGAAGCTCTGAAAGTGTAAAGAAAGCGCTTCTCCGACTTGAAGAAAAAAAGAAGATAAAAAGACTCTCTCACGGTATTTATTACAAACCTGAATTCAGCAAAATTATTGGAGAATTACTTCCGTCTATTGATGACGTTGCTCAAGCCATTGCGAGAAGAGATAAAGCAAGGATAATCCCCACCGGAGTGTATGCTGAAAATATTTTGGGACTTACGACACAAGTTCCGATGAATCCTGTTTTTTTGACCGACGGTGCAGCAAGAGCCGTAATAATTGGTAATAGAAAAATTAATTTTAAGAAAACGGTTCCAAAAAATTTAGCGACAAAAGGCAAAATTTCAACCTTAGTAATACAGGCACTAAAGCAAATAAAAAAAGAGAATATTGATGAGCAATCATTGCATCTTATCTTACAGCAATTGAAAAAAGAATCAAATGAAAATATTCTTCATGATGCAAAACTTGCACCTGCTTGGATTAGAGTAATAATGCTAAAATCGATCGAAAATGAATAATCAATGGTTTTCCCTTTCCGAAAACACCATCCAAAAACTACTAAAGCAATAAAAACACAACCATGTTTCAAAAAACAGTCATTCACATATACCTGAAAACTCAGGATCAAAATACAATCACAGAAAAATGGAATCTTTTTCAGAAACATTTTCTCAACGCTGAAATTCAGGATAACATCAGACATTCCAAAGAGGAACAATATCAGGGCGAATTCCTGATTGATCTTTTTGTAAATGTATTGGGCTACACCAAAAATCCTACGCCCAATTTTAATATTACCACCGAATATAAAAACGTAAAAGACAGCAAAAAAGCCGACGGTGCCATCGTTATCGACGGTTCGGTAAAAGCAATTATTGAGCTGAAAGGTACCAATATCACCGATCTTTCTAAGATTGAGGATCAGGCATTTGGGTACAAAAACAATCAACCCGATTGCAAATACATCATTACTTCCAATTTCGAGAAACTGAGATTTTATATTGATAATGCCATCGAATATTTGGAATTTAATCTATTTGAATTGACCTTTGAGCAGTTCCAACTTCTTTATCTGTGTTTGGCTTTCGAGAATATTTCTGCGAATGTACCGGCCAAAATAAAAGCAGAATCCGTGAGTCAGGAAGATGCCATTACCAAAAAACTATACAAAGATTACTCGGTTTTTAAAAGAGAACTGTTTCAGAATTTAGTAGAACTCAATCTGGAATATGACGCATTGGAATTGTTCAAAAAATCCCAAAAACTTCTCGATCGGCTTTTGTTCTTATTCTTTGGTGAAGACCGTGGACTTCTTCCGCCCAACTCTGTCCGTATGATTTTGGAGCAATGGAACAAACTTAAGGATCTGGACGAATACACACCTTTGTACAATCGGTTGAGAAAATATTTCGGGTATCTTAATACCGGTTTTAAAGGCAAACAATACGATGTTTTTGCGTACAATGGCGGACTTTTCAAAGCAGATGAAATTTTGGACGAAGTAAAAATTGCAGACGAAATCCTTTACAAATACAGTTTAAAACTATCCGAATACGATTTTGCAAGCGAAGTAGATGTCAACATTCTCGGGCATATTTTTGAAAACTCACTGAATGAACTGGATGAAGTAAAAGCCCAACTGGAAGGTCAGGAAATCGATAGATCCAAAACCAAACGTAAGAAAGACGGTGTTTTTTACACCCCAAAATACATCACCAAATACATTGTAGAAAATACCGTTGGCAAACTTTGCGAAGAAAAAAAAACCGAAATCGGAGTTATCGAAGAAGAATATTTTACCGATAAAAAGAGACAACAGAGAACCAAACTTCATCTTTTGGAAAAATTAGATGAGTATAGAGCTTGGCTGCATCAATTAACCATTGTAGATCCGGCTTGCGGTTCGGGTGCATTTCTGAATGAAGCACTCAATTTCCTGATTTCAGAACATCAGTATGTAGATGAACTGGAAGCGAAACTTACAGGCTCTTCCATTGCGTTCACCTACCATTCTGAAAGTATTTTGGAGAACAATCTTTTTGGCGTGGATCTGAATGAAGAATCCGTAGAAATTGCCAAACTCTCGCTTTGGTTGCGCACCGCAGAACCGAACCGAAAACTCAACAGCTTGAACAACAACATCAAATGTGGAAACTCCTTGATCGACGATCCCGAAGTTGCCGGCGACAAAGCATTTAACTGGCAACAGGAATTTCCGCAGGTTTTTGCCAAAGGCGGTTTTGATGTGGTGATTGGGAATCCGCCTTATGGTGCGAAAGTATCTAAGAATGAAATTAGCTTTTTTGTGAACAAATATGTTAAAGGAGGATTAAATAAAGTTTTTTCAGATACTTATGTAGCGTTCTATATTTGGGGAGTTAGTTTCTTACTGAAGAAAGATGGAATTTTAGGATATATTGCACCAAATACGTGGAGGCTTGTAGGAAATGGTGTGAGCTTTAGAAAATTTATTACTTCGGAAAATTTTTTAATTTTAGAAATAGTTCAGCATACGGAAAAGGTTTTTGCAGATGCCACGGTTGATGTTGATTCATTAATTATTCAAAATTCTATTTCGTCCGATACAGCTCATACCAAGATTACCATTGGAAATCTGAATAATGGTTTTGAGACTCATCAAATTCCACAAGTAACATTAGCAAAGCAAGAGTATATTAATCTTTTTATAACTAGTGAGATTTATGAGTTAAAAAGTAAAATTGAAAATAATTCTCAATTAGTAAAAGATTTATTTGAAGTGAGAAACGGTGTAAAACCTTATGAAGTAGGAAAGGGGAAACCAGCGCAAACAAAAGAAATTTTAGATTTGAAACCTTATACTTCGGAATTTAAAATCGATGATTCCTTTTCTCCTTTAATTGGTGGTAGTTCTTTTAATAAGTATCAACTTTTATGGAATAATGATTATTGGATTAAATATGGAGAGTGGTTAGCTGCTCCAAGAAATATAGATATTTTTGAGGCCAAAGAAAAGTTGATTTTTAGACAAACCTCTGATAAAATAATTGGTATGTACATTACTGATGGTTTTGTAATGAGAGATAATACCCATATTTTGTTAAAAAAGAATACTATTGAAATTGATTTAAAATTTGCCTTGGCGATTTTAAATTCAAAACTTTTAAACTATTATTATCAATTAATAAATCCTGAAAAGGGTGAAGCATTAGCACAAGTTAAATTATTTCATTTAGCTAATTTACCTATTAAAAATATATCTTTAAAATTTCAACAGCCCTTCATCGAAAAAGCTGACCAAATGCTTACGCTCAACAAAGAATTGCAGGAGATCTCGGGTAAGTTTCAACGCAATTTGCAACGAGAGTTTTCTTTGGAGAAACTCAGCAAAAAGTTAGAATCTTGGTTTGATCTTTCCTATGATGATTTCCTAAAAGAACTCAAAAAACTAAAAGTAGAACTCACGCTTTCCCAAAAAGCAGAATGGGAAGACTATTTCTTACAAGAAAAAACAAAGGCATTAGACTGCCAGTCCAACATCCAATCCACCGACAAAGAAATCGACCAAATGGTGTATGAGCTTTATGGGTTGACAGAAGAGGAGATTGAGGTTGTGGAGAAGGGTTGAAGTTTATAAAAAAGTGATATGAAAGCAGATGTTTATAAACCATGCCCCTGTGGAAGTGGTAAAAAAATAAAATTTTGTTGTGGAATTAAACAAATAACTAATAGTTATACTACAAAGCAAAACAGTTTTGGAAAATTTATCAAAGAAAATTCATCAAAGGAACTTCTAAAAATAATTTCATTCTTGCAACTGATTCCTGAAAATGCAACTAAATTAGTTAGATTAGAAGAAATTGTTCATTCAATAATTTCCAATTATAATAGATTGGATAATAAAATTAATTATCAAACATTCAATAATATTCTAGATGCTGAATTTTCTGAAGATTATAGAGAAGACCCAGCAGAAAGTTGCTTTTCAGAAATAATAATGTTTAAAAATGGAAATAACATTGTTTTTCCTGGTATTTGTAATAATAGTACTGAAACAAATCAGATATTAATAGAAGCTTTATACAAAAATGAAAGCAATATATCTCAGGAATGCCTAAATGATATAGAAAGTGGCATTTTGCTTAATTTAACTATTCATAATTATATAGCAAGAAGATTAGGAATTACAAGATATGAACATAAAGATGATTATAAAGGAAAAATTAAGTTTCCTATTCATTTGATTAACAATGAAAAGCTTGACATATTTGTGTTCCCAGAGATTGGGATAAAGGAAATTTGTACAGGATTGAAACTACCAGCTAACACAATAGAGAACTTCTCAATTTCACTTAAGGATATTTCACAAACTTATAATCCAGATGATTCAATACTATTAAAGAAGCCTTTTGTAAAGGTTGATGATGAATATATTTTAGTACTTCCATCTTCTCAAATGTACTCTTTAAATTATTTTATAAATAATAAAATAACAGCATATAATCAAAATGATGAATTCAAAAAAACATTTGAAAATATAATTAAACATAAAACAAGTCTTTTTTTCTATGCAATGGGTTGGAAGAGTCTGGATATTGAAGATGATTCTGATGAATTTCAAGTTTGGCAATTTGACTTAAATAAAATTGCAATTGTAAATTTTAGTATTAGTAATGAAAATGTTGACAATACAAAAAAAATAAAGGAGATTTTGAAAGAAAGAGATGGCTTTAATACAATGTATATCACAATAGTAGCAAGTCTTTCTGTAATAACTCCATCTTATTCTTATCAAAAAAACATAAATTTCTTAGATTATCAATTAATGCTTTCTTTTCATGATTTAGAAAGGCTAATGAATTTATACAATTTGAACGATTTAGACTTATGGAATTATCTTGTTGCACAAGAAAGAGCAATAAAGAAAGGACTTCAAATCTTACCACATTATTCTATACTATCATATTATTCATGGTACGAAAAAAATGGAAAATCTTTCTTTCCAAGTGATAACCAACCAGTACAACTTCTTGCCTTTGGATTTGATATACAGGGAAACAAAGTAATTGAATCATTACAAAAAAACGATAGACATTTGGTTTTAGATAAAATTAATGATAAGTGGGTTTATTCACCAGTTACAAAAACTCGAAAACTATTTCCTATTTATACTTCCGATAGAATTTTTAATGGAATTTTAGAACAAGTCTTAGAAAAATACGAAGTGCCAATATGGGTAAAATCAACGAAAGCTAATGTTTATGGAAATTCATTTACAGACTGTATAATATATTGGTTAAATGAGTTTTTTCCAACTTTAAAAAACTACCTGAATAGTGACATTTCTTCTCCAATTACATTTATTATAGATTTTGAACCTGAGTTTTTTGATTTAACAGATGACGAATTAAATAAAGAATATAATAATCCTGATGAAGTTGTCATAAAATCAGAAATTGATTTTAATAACAATGTAACAAAAATTTTAATCCCAAAATTATTATTTTTTTATCTAAATCAAAATAATAATTTGGGTGAACTTATTCTTATGAGAAAGGTGTTAAATAACCTTTCAGAAATTATTAAGTTATCAGAAGTAACTCTTTCTGTCGAGAACATCAATCTTATTCTAAAAAATCATATACCAATTGGTATGGCAAAAATGATAGTTACAGGAACTTCTATTTACGATATATCAAAAGATAATAGATATATTGATAAATCTGTAAAATTAGAAAAAGCCAATACTTCAATAGTTTTGGAAGATATGGCTGGTTGGATGAAGATTAAAATACCAGTAAATGTTACCAATGATGAGAAGAAGAAAGAAATATGTAGGATTGGTATTGATACTTTAATTGAAAAAATTAGAACTGAATTGAAAAATTATAATTCAATTGAGTTACTAAAGTTTTTAATGGAAAGACATGAATCAATTTTAAATAGTAATTCTTTCTATCAACTAAGATTGGTAACATACCATGAATGCTATGGAAAATATGAAGACATATTCAAAGATTTTATGGATGAAGATTCTGCTATTATTAGGACTGCATTGTGTTTAAGAAATTTAATAGAATTTGCAACGGCAGAAGTTTATTTTGGTAATAAAATCATAAATAATTCAGATATAGATTTTTTAGTAGCATTAATGGATGAAATTTTATTTTTAGGAGCAACTATTGACTTAATAGAATCAAAAATTGGTAATCCTAAAATTGGCTTATTACCATCTGGTAGACTGGGTGTTTCTAAAGAATCTTTTGATAAAATGAACGAATTTTCTTTAGAATTTAAAAAAGATGAATTAATAGAATATTTAGAATCATATGGTAGTGAGGAAACATCATCTAATAGTTTAACTGATGAATGTCTTGATAGAATTGACAAAATATTTAAGGAAGAATATGGAATTGAATTCTATTTAGCTTTAAGATTATTTAATGAACTTGCACATATTTGTATTGAAGATTATAATACATCATGTCTTGCTTTATCAAAAGTATCTTTTATCAAATTATTAAATGAAAAAACAGATTTATCACATTCTGAAATTAACTCTTTTTTGTATCATTTTGGATTAACACCGAGAGGGAATATTGGAATACCACCAGAGGGATATAATTATTCAGATATTTTTCCATGGCGTTACAATAGAAAATTATCTTACTTACTTAGACCTGTTATCTTAGTCAAGAATGAAAATAGTGAAGATACTATAATTTTTTCAGCAAGGCATCTTAATTCAGCATATGGTAATTTGCATTATGCATTAATAAATGGAATTTTAAAGGTAGATTCTCAGTATAAGAAAATAAATTCATTTCTTGCTAATAGGAATAATGTTAAAGGAAAAGAATTTAGAAATGAGGTGGCAAATTGGCTTAAACAAAATCATAATCATAATTTAGAAGTTATCCCACATGAATATAAAATTCCACGCAAAGGACAAATTAAGGATTATGGAGATGTTGATGTTTTAGCATTTGATAAAAAGAAAAAAATTATTTATTGTATAGAATGTAAGAATACAAAACAAACTAAAATTATTTATGAATTTGCAGTAAGCATTCAGAATTACATTAAAAAACAATTACCTAAACATTTGAATAGAATACAGTGGGTAAAAGAGAATAAACAGATTCTATCGCAAAGATTCAAATATGATTTTACAGATTTTAGTGTTAAATCTCTTTTAGTATCTTCATTTCAACTACCCTTAAAACTAATTGAAAATGTAAAAGATGTTGAAATTTATTCTCTAAATGAATTAAAAAGAAAATCAAATATTTTTTAGCCTTTGTATAATAAAACTAAGTAAACTAAATGGAAACAAAAAAGGTATTTATTTCTTATAGCTGGGGATTACAAGAACACCAGGAAAAAGTAAGAGAAATTGGAACAAGATTGATGAGTGACGGAATTGATGTAATCTTAGATCAATGGAGTTTAAAAGACGGTCATGATGTGAATTTTTTTATGGAATCAATTGTTAATGATAATACAATAAGTAAAGTATTAATTATTTCGGATAAAAATTATTCCTTAAAAGCGGATGGAAGAAAAGGTGGTGTTGGTACAGAAGCACAAATACTGACACCAGAAATATATGGTAATACCCAACAGGAAAAATTTATTCCTATAGTCTTTGAAAGAGATGAAGAAAACAAACCGTATTTACCAACATTCTTAAAATCCAGAAAGTATATTGATTTATCTACTGAAGAATACTATGAAGAAGAGTATGAAAATTTAGTTAGAAACATATTGGATGCTCCTCAGATTCGTAAACCAAAGCTTGGAACTATTCCAAGTTTTATCACAGAGGAGAAGCAACATGATAGCAAAACATACTTTCACTTAAAAAGTTTAGATAACCAGCTAAATAAGAATCCATTAAAAGTTAATTCATTAACAAAGAGTTTTTTGAATGATTTTCTAGAGAATCTTTGGAATTTTCAAATGATAGATACTCCACAAACGATTGTTGAGTTTGGAGAAATGTTAATTGATAACTTATCTTCTTACAGAGAAATGAGGGAAGATTATATACTCTTTCTCTTGAAAGTTAGTAAAGAAGAGTTTAACCTTGACGTCGATATATTAATTTATTTTTTTGAAAAAGTTTCATTATATAAGAAGCCAAGAGATTTTGGAACTAATGTTAGAGCTTATTATGAAGCAGATTTTGAAAATTTCAATATAATTTTTCATGAACTTTTTCTGTATACAATTGCTATTATTTACAAAAATGGCAATTATAATTTGATTTCAGATTTATTAAATTCTGGCTATTATTTTAGTGAAGTCACTGGAAAAAATCAAGAGCTTGAAAAATTCTATCATCTTTATTCATATAATCAGAACTTGGAAAATTATTACAAACAATTAGAAAATAAAATTACTGGTTTTGGACATTATATCATTACAAATCTAAATAGTAATTTTAGTAAGATGGAAATTATTTTTGCTGACTTACTTTGTCATTATATTTCTGAATTGCAATCAAAAAATTATAAAAAATGGTTTCCAACAACATATTTGTATAAGGATGAATACAAAGATTTTGATTTTTTTGTAAAACTAAATTCAAAAAGATTTTTTGAAAAGGTTAAACAGATTTTTGATGTAGAAGATATTCAAAGTTTCAAATCCTTAATTTCAAATTATGAGGAACTTGTTGAAAAAGAAAATAAAAAAAGGACTACCTATGGGCATTGGCATACAATTCCATTCATTCATGAACTCATTAAAATTAATAACATCGCAACTGAAAGATAGTATTTATGAAACTTTATATTGATTGGAATGTTCTTAATGGAATTAAGAATGGGAATTTCAAGGAATTTGAAGAAATTATTAGGCAAAAAGATAAATTTGTTATCATTTATTCTACTGCTCATATTTCTGATATAGCTGCAAGTTATTCTGAAGATCAAGAAAATCCTGAAATTCAATCAGATTTAGAGTTTCTTGCTGAAATAACAGATTTTATGTGTGTGTTTAACACTGGAAAAGATATTGTTTTTCGACAAAATGATCCATTTTATTTATTTGAAAATGAGATAGAAAGCAAAGATTTAATGAACGATTTTTCATTAAAAAATATTTTCAAGATAATAGATGATGATGGGAAAAATACTGAATTGATTGCACCATTGAAAGTAATGTTACAATCTTTTCCACTTGATGATGTGTTTAAAAATGCTTTTGAAAATCCTCAAAGTGCAGAAATAATGAACTCAATGTTTCCTGGTCTAAAAGATAACCCCACATTTGAAGGACTTTTTGATGGAATGGGCGAAATGTTAGAAAACCTCAATGAAAAAGAAGGATATAAAGATTTAAAAACTCCTTTTAAACATTTAAATGTTAATCAAGGAACATTAACCAATCCTAATAACAATCCTTTTGATGTTTTGAATGAGGCTTACAAAAAATTAGGTATTGAAGAGAGTCCGTTAAAAAAAGACTATTATCAGAAGGGGAAAAATGCTCCAATATGGTTTGATGATATAACCTCTGCATATATTAGTTTAGATATGCATGGTTTCCATTCTGATGAAGTTAAAGTTACAGAAACAAAAAAGAAAACATTTAAAAACACTACCCAAGATTCTTTCCATACTGCATTTGCAAGTACTTGTGATTTTTACATTACAAATGATAAGAAGAACTATCAAAAAGCAAAGGCAATTTTTAAAGAAAAAAATATTTTCACTCATGTTTTAAAAGCAGATGAGTTTATCAATTTTTATAAGGAAAATCTTGAAAAGGTTGATTTTATTACAAGCTGGAACAAATTTGAACAAGTAGCAAAGTCAGGAAAATTCTACGATATTTCAGATAAAAATAATCCTGATGATTTAAACCAAGTCCATTTTTCTACTTTCAACTATTTTGGATATTTTAATAGAATATATCTTTTCAATTCTGATGAAGATAAAAATTCAATCAGTTTTATGTTTGGTAAAGAGTTACCGACAAATTGTTTGGGTGTTTTTTACAAGGAAATTAATGAGATGGTTAAAATTATAGTTGATTATTTAGGAACTGACAGCAATGATAAAGGATATTTTGATGAATCAGAAATTGATGAGAATAATCACTGGACTGATAGAATTTGGGATTATGAAAAATTTCAATATAGATTGGTTCAGGATAAAAGATACTTTCAATTTTATTATCACTTTAAAATTCCCCAAGAAGATTCAGAAAGCATCTTAAGTGAAATAGTTTCCTAAAAATCTTTACAAATATTTGAGCAAGAATTAAGCAATTAGCACCTATATTAGCACCTGATAATACAAATCCCTGTAAGCTAATCACTTACAGGGATTTTTGCAGAGAGGAAGGGATTCGAACCCTCGATACAGTTACCCGTATACTACCTTTCCAGGGTAGCTCCTTCAACCACTCGGACACCTTTCTATTTGAGGTTGCAAATATAATGAAATATCCCGAATACAAAAATATTATTGAAATTCTTCGGTAACTTCTCCACAAATATCTTGTAAAAAAGAGTCCGCAAAGGTTTCTTTATAAGAAGGGTTGCCCAAAAGATGCATCACCTTGGTAATCGCAGATTCTGCGGTCATATCTTTTCCGCTAATAGCTCCTATTTTGCTGAAAATATTACTGTTGCTGTACTTCCCAAAGCTAATCCCGCCGGATACACACTGGCTGATGACGACAATCTCTATCCCCCTGTTGCGCAATTGCTGCAAAACGTCCAAGGTTTTTGACGGATTAAAAATAGTCCCAGATCCAAATACTTGTAAGACAATCGCTTCCGGTGTTTTAAATTCCAGTAACGATTCAAAATTCATTCCTGGGAAAATGCGGTAGAAAAGGACATTTTCGTTGAGATAAATATCGAGTTCAAATGTACCTTTGGGCTTCCACAACAGGTCTTTTTCTATATTGAGATGAACGCCGGACTGACCCAAAATAGGGTAATTCGGACTCTGATAAGCATCAAAAAATTCTGCCGAATATTTTAAACTACGGTTACCGCGCAAGAGTTTGTATTCAAAATAGATGGCCACTTCCCGGATCACGGCCTCATCATTCTCATAATGGCTGGCATAGTAGAGGCTGGTGAGCAAATTCTCTTTAGCATCCGTCCTCAGATCGCCTATTGGTAGCTGTGAGCCTGTTAGGATCACCGGTTTACCCAGGTTTTTCAGCATAAAACTGAGTGCCGATGCTGTATAAGACATGGTATCTGTCCCGTGCAGGATAAGAAACCCGTCATAGGCTTCATAATTCTTGGCAATCCAGTCGGCAATCATCCGCCATTCCTTCGGCCCCATATCTGATGAATCTACAGGATTCTCAAACGGGTGTACCGAGACTTCGCAGTCCAACAGGTTCATCTCGGGGATGCGCTTGAAGATGGTGGAAAAATCGAACGGGACAAGGCTTCCGGTGGTATAATCTTTTTCCATACCAATGGTGCCGCCGGTGTATATGAGGAGAACTTTTCTTTTCATAGGATATGTTGAAAGATGGCTGACACCGCAGCCCGACTTGAGCGGTTATCCTTTTTGCGAGAGGCTTTGCCGAGCAAAAAGATAATAGCGGAAGGCGGATTAAGCTGCCATCATAATTTGCAGCAAAAATAAAGTATTAGAATTAACCTGGAAAATAAAAAATGCCGATCGCATAGACCGGCATTTGTATCATTTTAAAGATTTCTATTTAACCAAAAGAATGCTTGCAATCTGGTTGGCCAGCTCTGTCCCAATTCTGTCTTGGGCTTCTACGGTAGCCGCTCCCGTGTGCGGGGTAAGAGAGATCTTGGGATGGTTAAGGATTTTCTCTGACGGCGTAGGTTCATTCTCGAAAACGTCTAATCCCGCGAAAGCCAATTTGCCGCTATCCAAGGCTTCTATCAAGGCCTCTTCATCTATAACGCCGCCACGGGCGCAATTAACGATGGCCGCCCCGGTTTTCATCTGAGCCAGTTCTGCAGCGCCAATGATAGGCCCGTTTTGCGCAGGTACGTGCAATGTGATAAAATCGGCATGCTGGATGAGCTGATCCAAAGGTTCTGTCTCTATCTCTACATTGATATATTGCTTGTTGTAAAAATTAACCCGAACGCTGGCTTTACCAATCCTGGTATCGGATGCAACAACTTTCATCCCGAGTCCCAGAGCTATCCTGGCTACCTCTTGCCCGATTCTTCCGATCCCGATAATACCAATGGTTTTGCCTCTCAGTTCTATACCTTTTTCGTAGGCTTTTTTAAGTTTAGCAAATTCGGTGTTCCCTTTTACAGGCATTTGACGGTTAGAGTCTTCCAAAAACCGGCATCCTGAGAAAAGGTGTGCGAAAACCAGCTCGGCCACAGATTCTGACGATGCTGCCGGCGTATTGATAACATGTTTGCCTTTTTCGCGTGCATAAGCCACCTCGATGTTGTCCATTCCTACGCCGCCACGGCCGATAATCTCCAGGCTTTGGCAATGGTCTATCATTTCCTTGGTCACTTTGGTAGCACTTCTCACAAGCAATACCGTCACCTGGTTTTCATTAATATAATTGATAAGATTTTCCTGAGGTACCTTGTCTGTAATTACTTCAAATCCGTTGTTTCTAAGTGCATCGATTCCGGATTGTGTCAGTCCGTCATTGGCCAATACTTTCATGATCTTTGATGTTGTTTTTGGGACATTATCTGTCCGTTAATATAAATGATTGAGAAGCACTGGGCTTCATTTTTTATAATTGTTAGTTTCAAGAATACTTTATCCCAAACCTGCCTGGGGTTAAAATCTTTTGCTTACAAGAGTTTGCAAAAACGATTTCTGATGTTATTGGGTCTAAAGGTTTTGGTATCCAATCAAAAATTCCCGAAAATTGAAACCTCGGGAATTTTTAGTCGTTTTATTTTTAGTCACGGAAAACCTCTATGGTTACCTGCTTTTCTACCAAGTCTGTAAATTTCCCTTTGTAGCGCGTGGCTCTTACTAGGTGGTTGTCTATCCAGTGGTAGTTGCCGCCCCGTGGTTTGCCCATAAGCACGCTGTGGTATCTGAAACCATGTGTATTAAGCCAATCTTCTGTAATCTTTCTAAGATCTTCTGTGCGCGAAGTAAAAAAGCATATCTGGTGCCCTTCGTCATACCATTTGTTGATGGTCTCCAAGGCATCAGGAAAAGGTTCGCAGGTGATCATTCTTTCCGGCTCTTCGTTGGGTACATCATCGGTAATGGTGCCGTCAATGTCTATCAGGTAATTCTTGATATCGCCCTTCAGCATCGGACTCAGATGTTCTGTGTATTCTAATTCCATTGGTTTCAAATTAAGTTGGCAAACTTAGAGTTTTCATCCCAAATTAACAAATCATTCTCAAAATCTTAATAGAATATTAATCTAAATCTATTTTTGGCAAAATTATTAAAGATTGACAGTATCCTACACATAAATGTGTTTTATAATTCTTTATTCTGATTACCTATTTCATTTGATTAATCTTAAATATTTTTGAATCATCTTTTCTTTTTATCTTCTGGAGTAAACTGTATCTTTGCGATATAATTTTTCAAAAAAACTTAATATGAAATTTTTTATAGACACAGCCAATCTGGACCAAATCAGAGAAGCTCAGGACCTGGGCATCTTGGACGGTGTTACAACCAATCCGTCTTTAATGGCTAAAGAAGGAATCTCGGGCAAAGAGGCTATCAACCAGCATTATGTTGATATCTGCAATATCTCGGATGGCGATGTTTCTGCAGAGGTTCTCTCTACAACTTACGAAGAAATGATTAAAGAAGGGGAAGAGCTGGCTGCGCTACATGAGCGTATTGTGGTGAAAATACCTATGATAAAAGACGGCATCAAGGCTATCAAATATTTTTCTGACAAAGGCATCAGAACCAACTGCACTCTTATTTTCTCCGCAGGCCAGGCACTTTTAGCAGCCAAAGCTGGTGCTACTTATGTTTCCCCGTTTTTGGGAAGGTTGGATGATATTTCGGTGGATGGCCTTAACCTGATCGAAGAAATCCGTGTCATCTATGACAACTATCTTTTTGATACCGAAATCCTTGCAGCTTCTATCCGTAGCCCAATGCACATCATCAACTGTGCGAAGATTGGTGCTGACGTTATCACCTCGCCTTTGGCTTCTATCCTTAATCTTTTGAAACATCCTCTTACGGATGCTGGGCTTGCTCAGTTCGTAGCTGACTCCAAAAAACTAGGATAATGATTACATTAAATAATTAGATGAAGGTAAACAGATGAAAAACTTCTAAACTATTTATATACTATAAACATATATTTAATTCTGCTCCTTTACTTTTTTACAATATATAACACCGGTCACTTCAAATGATCGGTGTTTTTATTTTCATTCAATTTTCATAAAATGGGTTCTTAAATTATTAGATTCAACTCGCTTCATCTAAACAAAAACAAACAGCTTATAACATATTAACTGTCAGCAAAATAAATATTGATCATTATCAACTTTTGATTGACAAAGCATTTATTTTGTAAATTGAACCCGAAACCTATCCAGATGCCAATCTCTAACCCTACAATTATTAAGCTTTCAAAAGCTATTTCCAACTTTTTTAACCCACTAGTTTCCCTACTCCTCTATTTTTTCTACTACAGTTACAAGAATTACACTTTGGCGGAAGCTTCCAAAAAATTTCTGCCTATCCTACTTCTTCTTATTGTACCCATCAGTCTTTGGATATACAGTAATGTGAAAAAAGGTAAATATACCAATATGGATGTTTCCAACAGAAAGCAGCGGCACTCATTGTATGTTTTTATCATCCTGGCCACCATTGTTTTTCTGGCAGTGGATTATTTCCTTCACCAAGAGATAGACTGGGCTATTATACTGTTATGCATCTTATTGATTATCATGCAGATTAGTAATTTTTTTATTAAAAGTTCTATGCATACAAGCCTTAACATCTATGTGGCGGCATTGTTTTTTGCAATCAACCCTGTGCTGGGAATCTTATGGTTCATATTATCCGTCATCATAGGCATTACGAGAGTTATCCTGAAAAGACACAGCGTGCAGGAAGTACTTGCCGGCGCAGTGATTGCGATTTTTGTATCTTTGGCCTATCTGATAATGGTGAAAGCCATTATTTTATAAATATTAAGAATGATACTACAAACGCTTACACCGTCTGAAGAAGAAATAATGCAACTCATCTGGAAAGAAGGCCAGATGTATTTCCGTGATCTGATGAGTGCTTTTCCCGAACCAAAACCGCATCAGAATACCGTTTCCACTTTTCTGAAAATATTGGTGGAAAAACACTACCTGAATACTGAAAAACAAGGGCGCATCAACCTCTACTCGCCTGCCGTGGCGTTGCTGGATTATAGAAAATTTGTTCTCAAAAACTTCCTGGAGAATTATTATGAAGGTTCTGCCCCCGAACTTCTTAAAATGATGATAGAAGAAAACCTGCTGAACGGGCAGGATTTCAGCCAGCTTTTTGAAGTGAAAACCACTCTGGTACCGTTGATGGAACACGAAGATAAAGAAGATCCTGTAAAAGAACTGGTAAAAGAACTTACCGGAAGCAAAAAGGATAAGAAAAAACATCAGGATAAAAAGAAAAAAAAGAAGAAATAAACAGCCTCATTCTATCCTGACTTTCCGACCCGGATTCTTAATCAACTCAAATCTCAACTTATCTTAATTGAATAAATCTGCCTAATTGTCAAAACCTGACAGTTGGCAAAAAAATTGTGAAATCAATACTATAAAATTATTTAAAATGGAAGAAAACAACGATAAACACGAAGAAAATCTGGCAACAGACCATCAGGACACACAAGACCAAGCTCAGGAAAATCAGGAAAATGTGTCACAGCAGCCAACAGCAGAAGAATTATTGGCAGCAGAAAAAGACCGTTACATTCGTCTTTACGCCGAGTTCGAAAATTATAAAAAAAGAACACTGAAAGAGAAAAATGAGTTCTACCTCTATGCATCTCAGGATTTGATGACTTCTATGCTTGGCGTTTTGGATGACTTCGAAAGAGCTTTGAAAGAAATCTCTAAAAATGGTAACGAAGCAGACTTTAAAGGTGTGGAATTGATTTATCAAAAATTCCGTAACAAGTTGACGGAAAAAGGCCTTAAGCCCATCGAAGTGAAAGCCGGGGACGACTTCAATGTAGATTACCACGAGGCGATTACCCAAATACCTGCACCTACAGAAGAACTGAAAGGTAAAATTGTAGATGTGATAGAGACGGGTTACCAACTCCATGACAAAGTGATCCGTTTTGCAAAAGTAGTAACCGGAAACTAAAAATATCAATGATAAAAGATAACCGGCAATACGGTTATCAATATTAATCCCATTATGACGAAGCGAGATTATTACGAGGTTTTGGAAATTACAAAAACAGCGAGCGGAGAAGAGATCAAAAAGGCCTACAGGAAAATGGCCATCAAGTTTCACCCGGATAAGAATCCTGGCGATAAGGCGGCAGAAGAAAAATTCAAAGAAGCTGCGGAAGCCTACGAAGTTTTAAGCGACGACAACAAACGTGCACGCTATGACCAGTTTGGCCATGCAGGCATGGGCGGCGCGGCCGGCGGTGGCGGCTTTGGCGGTTTTGGTGGCGGTATGAATATGGAGGATATCTTCAGCCAGTTTGGGGACATTTTTGGCGGAGGATTTGGCGGAGGTCAAAGACAACAGCAATCCCGAGGCTCTAACCTGAGAATCCGCATCAAGCTGAATCTAGAAGAGATGATTAACGGTACACAGAAAACCGTTAAAGTCAAAAAAATGAAACTGGCAGCTGGCGTGACGGCTAAAACCTGTCCTACATGCCACGGCAGCGGCGTTCAGGTTAAAATAATGAACACCATGTTTGGGCAGATGCAGACTCAAACTACCTGCGGCACATGCCACGGTGTAGGAAAAGTTGCAGATAAAATCCCGGCGGGAGCCAACGCTCAGGGACTTATCAAAGAGGAAGAAGAGATCTCTATCAATATTCCGGCTGGTGCAAGAGACGGCATCCAGCTTAATGTGAGAGGGAAAGGTAACGATGCTCCGCTAGGTGGTACACCTGGTGACTTGCTGGTAGTGGTTGAGGAGGAAGCGGATAAATTGATCAAGCGAGAAGGCGACAACCTGCACCAAGAGCTTTATGTTTCTTTCGCCGAAGCAGCTTTGGGAACCACCAAAGAAATCAATGTTGTTGGCGGAAAAGTAAAAATAAAAGTGGACGAAGGCACACAGTCTGGGAAAATCCTGAGACTGGCAGGAAAAGGCCTTCCTAATATAGAAGGTTATGGCGGAAAGGGTGATATGTTTGTTCATATCAACGTTTGGACCCCACAAAAACTAAACAAAGAACAAAAAGAATTTTTCCAAAAACAGATGGACAGCGGCGAGATGACTGCCGAACCAACCGGGAAAGAAAAAACGTTTTTTGATAAGGTAAAAGACCTTTTTAATTAATACTAAAGACTCCAAGTGGGTCTTTTTTTGTGCTTAAATTATATTAAAATCAATCACCTGCGAATATTGATATTTTTTAAAGTAAAGCCAGCGTGGCGACGTCTTCTTAAATGTAAAACGTAAATTTAAAAATAATGAAAAAAGGAATTTTAGCCATCGCAGGTTTAGCTGCCATTGCAATCATTGCCAAAAAGGCTCAGAAAAGAAAAGCTATCTTCAAAAACATTATGGATGAGTACGATGTTAAGGAAAGAACGCCATTTGGCTTTGCAGACCGCATCAGAACCATGGATGACAACGAGTACAATGCTTTTAAAGAGAAAGTAAAAGCACAGTTTGGAAAAGGCTGTTGCAGGACAAAAGCGGCGGAATAACCGACTGAAAAACTAAATGAATTGTTAGAAAAACGGAAGCTTATGGTTTCCGTTTTTTTATTGATGAATATTAAGTAGATGATGACAAAATGATACAAGACTTATAAACTGTATGAAGGAATTATGCACCTTCACCTTAAAATGTAGAATGCTGTTAAATCCTAAAGTGCTAAATTTGCTTTGTGAAGGATTACTACTACTTTCTCGGGATTGCCAGAAATGCTTCGGCTGAAGACATCAAAAAAGCCTATCGCAAATTGTCTTTAAAATACCATCCGGACAAAAATGATAATGATGTGTTTTTCTCTGATCGTTTCCGGGAAGTGCAGGAAGCTTACGAAACATTGATCGACACTGATCGAAAAAAACTCTACGACCAAAACCTAAGCAACCAGCAGCAGAATACCAGAAGTGTATTGCCTCCTAAGATTAAAAATTTCTCTGTAAGCAAAATACGGGTGCGCAAAGGAGAAGAAGTCACGGTCTACTGGAGCACTTATGATGCCGATGTAGTAAAAATAGTACCGTTTGGCCTGGAAAAACCCAGTGGCGAAAGACGGATAAAGATCAAAGAATTTGATAATTCCGGAAAGTTTCAGATCCTTTTGCATGCCACCAACAGCATCTTACACAAAACTATTGTCCAGGGCATTACAATCACAGAACTTACCGGAGACGTCTCAGAGAATCATGATGGTAACATTGCCGGCGAGTCTTTTACAAAACCCCAAGCCAAGGCAAAAAAAGAAACCAAGCCGCAACGGATGGTTTCTCTCATTATATTTTTGATATTAGCAATGCTAATAGTATGGCTGATCTTTAGCTGATCTTAGCACGCCCGGGACACTTTTTACAACGTTTCCCTTTTTTAAACTTTTTGCAGCACTTTTTCTTGTCGCAATACATCATTTCATCATATCTGTAAGCGGGAGCCAATGGCGCAATTTTGAAAGCTGTTACCTGAGAATTCATAACTGCAAATATAAATTAATTTAGAATAAATACAAATTAATTCTAAGATTGCAAGTTACTATAACAGCAAATATTTACATTAGTTATTTTAGATAAGGTGCCATCACCCCTGCCCAGAGCTTGTAACCTTCGGGTGTAATATGCAACCAATCTTCTCTATACAAATCTCTCCTCACTTGGCCGTCTTTATCATTCATCACTTTAGTAATATCAATAAAGTCGGTATTCTTTTTTGTTTTTAAATATGATTCTATCCTGTTGTTCAATTCCTTCATCTTTGGCCAAAGTGCCTCTCTGCTTGGGGAATATTTGATAGAGACATAAGCAACAGGAACTTTAGGATATTTTTGCCGAATCTTAGAAAAAAAAGAAGTAAATCTTTTAAAGACCGTATCTACAGAAGGATTGTTCATTGCAAAATCATTATCACCACAATAAATAACGATTTGTTTCGGATGATAAGGATCCAGAAGGTCATTCGCATAATGGTTAAGATCTACCAGCCGAGAACCTCCAAATCCCCTATTAATAATCGTTTTACCCGGAAAATAATCACTCACGTCCTGCCACTTTGTAAATGAAGAACTACCGACAAAAAGAATTGCATTTTTCGGGATACCGTTTTGCTGATCTTTGGTTTTAAAATCCTGAATGTCCTGCCAGTAAGGCTTTTCCTGCGAAAGCAACACTAGTGAAGACAGTAAAAGCAACAATGAGGCAACGGCTTGGAACAATTTTTTAAAACGTTTCATACTATATATCAGTTTTGAGGTAATCCAAATGTACAATAAAAATGTAATGCGTTTGTAACAAAAGCTTCTACTAGTATTTGGTCGTTTTTTTTTAATTTAGCCATGGCTGGTATCCCAACCAGCCTCCTCAATTATCTAATAAAATAAATGTTATGACAATTTTAAAAATCAGCTCAGCCCTAATGCTTGTGGCAGCCCAGTTTGTTTCGGCCCAGTTTAAGCAGACGCCACTGCCTTATGCATACAATGCATTAGAACCATTTGTAGATGCTAAAACGATGGAAATCCATTATACCAAGCATGCAGCAGCGTATGTAAACAACCTTAATAAAGCCATTGCCGGAACTGCTTTGGAAAAGGAAAATCTGGAGACAATATTATCGCATATCTCCAAAGAAAGTAATGCGGTACGCAACAACGCCGGTGGGCATTACAACCATGAACTTTTCTGGAAGGTATTGACTCCCAATCACAACACAAAACCCTCTGCCGAATTGCAAAATGCCATCAATCAATCTTTTGGAAGCTTAGACAACCTGAAAGCAGAACTCAGTAAAGCTGGTGCAGAAGTTTTTGGTTCTGGCTGGTCATGGCTCATCGTTACACCAGACAAGAAACTAGCAGTTACATCCAGTGCCAATCAGGACAATCCATTGATGGATGTTGCTAAAGTTAAAGGGACACCGATATTTGGTATCGATGTGTGGGAACATGCCTATTACCTAAAGTACCAAAACAAACGTGCCGATTACCTTTCCGCCTTATGGAATGTCGTTAACTGGGACGAAATCAGCCAACGCTACAGTGCTGCATTAAAATAAAAGATCAAGCCAAAGCCTCTTTTGATAGCGGTTTTTTTTATTAATCTTTATATTATAATCAACAAACATTGCCTAAGAATACTTCCAATGAGAGAGTATTAACCCTCCCTATACTACTAGCAACCGTTAAAAAAAAAAACAGTTATTAATTACCAATTTTTTAGCGCCAATAAAATTGGCTTTTAAATGTAAGTTTTATTTGCTCTTCTTTTTGCGATCATTTATGAATATCACATCACTAAATTGCACAAAAATCCTAGTCTGTTAAAAATCAAATTTAGTAACATAAATACGTAATTTTGTCATCGCAATACAAGGCATTCCATGAAAATTTTAATCATTGAAGACGACCAAAGGGTAGCAGAACTTATTAAAAGAGGTTTGGATGAGCAGGGTTTTGAAACCACGCTCGCCTACGACGGACTTTCGGGTAAGAAATTGGCGTTGCAGTATCCTTTTGATCTGATGATAACCGATATTATTCTGCCCAAAATGGATGGTATCGATGTGTGCAGACAGATCAGGCAAGTCAAACCAGATATGCCCATTATCATGCTTACGGCGTTGGGTACAACGGATGATAAAGTGGAAGGTTTTGATGCCGGAGCAGATGATTATCTCGTAAAACCGTTCGAAATGCGGGAATTGTTGGCACGCATCCGAGTTTTGCTGAAACGCAACAGCAAAATGAACAATGCGGCAGGTTTTATCCTGCGCTTTGCCGACCTTGAAATGAATTTGCACACCAAAATTGTGAAGCGTGGCGATAAAGAAATAAGCCTCACCCCAAAGGAATTTAATCTGTTGGAATACATGCTGCACCATCCAGAACGGGTATTATCGCGGGTGGAAATTGCCGAAAAAGTGTGGGATACCCATTTCGATACCGGCACCAACTTCATCGATGTTTACATCAACTATCTCCGAAAAAAAATTGACCGGGATTTCGATCAAAAACTCATTCATACCAAATCGGGAATGGGATTTGTCCTAAAGGCGGAATTGTGATTCTTGATTGCGGATTTATTCCGAAATCCGAAATTTTTCTAAAACATAGTGAAATGAACAAAGAGGAACTTAAAAACAGAACAAAGCAATTTGCATTAAGGGTAATAAAATTAGTGGAAGAATTACCTAATACAAAAGCTGGGCATACCATAGGCAATCAAATTATTCGTTCAGGTACTTCTGTGGCTGCAAATTATCGTGCTGCGTGCAGGGCAAGAAGTGCCGCAGATTTTATTTCAAAAATAACAATTGTAGAAGAGGAAAGCGACGAAACATTATTTTGGCTTGAACTTATTGTGGAGACTAATTTGATGAAACCAGAAAGAGTAAAAGATTTATTGAAAGAAGCAGATGAATTAACGGCTATTTTTACAGCAGCAGGTAAGACTGCTAAACTAAACAATCCAAAACGTAAATGATTCGGGATGTGGAAAAGCGGATGTTTAACTGCGGATTTGTTCCGAAATAAAAAATCCGAATTCACCAATCGAAAATCCGAAATCAAAACATTCTAAAATGACAATCCGCACCCGCATCACCCTTTTATTTACCCTCATTACCGCTACTATTTTAATGGCGTTTGCGGCTGTGATCTATGTTACCGCTAATGAAAACAGGGAAAAAGAGTTTTATGCGCTGCTCAAAAAGGAAGCCATTACGAAAGCCAATTTGTTTTTAAATGCGCAGGTTGATAAAGGCACGTTGCAAGATATTTACCACAATAACCGGCAGATTTTGAATGAGGTGGAAGTCGCAATATACGATACCGATTTTCATTTATTATATCATGATGCGGTGGATATTGATTTTGTGAAGGAAACCAAGCCCATGATCAACGAAATTGATCAAAAGAATGAAATTCGTTTTTATCAAAAAAAATGGCAGGTCATCGGTTTAAAGTATGATTTTAAAGGGAAAAATTACATTATTACTGCCGCGGCGATTGATCAGTATGGCTACGATAAATTAGACAATTTGCTAAAGACGATGGTGATTGTTTTCATTATTTCTATCGCATTTCTTTATCTGGCGGGACGTTTTTTCTCGCGAAAAGCATTCGATCCGATTAAGAAAATGACGCAACAGGCAGCCGATATTTCCGCGCTGAACCTCGATTTGCGTTTACCGTCCAAGAATAGCAAAGACGAACTTTCGGAATTGGCGAATACCTTTAATGAAATGTTGGGGCGGTTGGAGAATTCCTTTGATGCCCAAAAACATTTTGTTTCCAATATTTCCCACGAACTGCGCACTCCTCTTGCCGCCATTATTACGGAACTGGATTGGTCTCTGAGCAAAGACCGATCGACTGCGGAATATAAAAATGCAATCGAAAATGCGCTCAACGATGCCAAAAAATTAGCCCGATTGTCCAACAGTTTACTGGATTTGGCGAAAGCAAGTTACGATCCATCAGAAATTGCATTTAAACCTACGCGAATTGATGAGGTTTTATTGGATGCCAGGCAGCAAGTCGTACAAGCCAATGCCGATTACAAAATCAATATTCATTTTGAAAATGATTTTGACACCGAGCAGCAGATTACCGTGAACGGAAACGAATATCTGTTGAAAGTCGCCTTCGTTAATCTTTTTGAAAACGGTTGCAAATTTTCATCCGACAAAAGCAGCACGGTTTCTATTTCTTTCCATACAACCGAAAGTGCGAATCCGAAATCTGCCATTCAACACGCTTCATTCATCAAACTTAACTTCAAGGATCACGGCATTGGTATTTCAGAGGATGAACTGCAAAACATTTTCAATCCGTTTTATCGCGGCAACAATCAATCCTTCGCCGAAGGAAATGGTATCGGACTTCCCCTGACCGAAAAAATTATTGCGTTGCACAAAGGGAGCATCGCTGTGCAGTCGGTACCGCATCGCGGAACTGTTTTCTCGGTGGAATTGCCCTCGTGCTAAATCAAAATTCTACCGTTGAATCGTATTTTCAAAATTGATTTTGGAAAAATGTCTTTTATTCGTACTTTTCTAATGAAATTCTAATTTTTTTCTATCGCATCTCTAATACGTGTTGTAAAGCGAGTTTCAGACCTTTGCAATCTGTTTTAATAAAAGAGAAAAGCAATGGGATTATTGGAATTTACACTACGAATATTCGCTGCTTTACTATTCGGGGTTGCGATTGGTATTGAACGCCAGTGGCGCCAGAGAAGTGCCGGATTGCGCACGAATACCTTGGTTTCTTTGGGTTCGGCAGCGTATTTATTAATTTCTGTTTCGATGACGGATACTGCGGGTGATCCCAGTAGAATTGCGGCACAGATCGTTACGGGAATTGGTTTTTTGGGAGCAGGCGTCATCATGAAAGATGGTTTAAGTGTGCAAGGTTTGAATACGGCGGCTACAATTTGGTGCTCAGCAGCGGTAGGTTCTCTTTGTGGGTTGGGGTTGTTTCGCGAAGCAGCCGTGGTTACCGCAGCCGTTATGCTTACGCATCTATTGCTTCGTCCTTTGGGACAAAAAGTGAGTTCTTTTACACTGATTAAAACGGCCGCTACACAAATCGATTACTTATTTACCATCAAATGCAAGGTGTCAGCAGAAAATCACATTAGAGTACTGCTGGTGCAGATGTTAGGCAATGATGAAAAAATACTGCTAAAATCGTTGAGTAGTGATGATACCGAGGATGTTGATACCGTGGTGATTACCGCTGTTATTCAATCTTTCAGCCAACAGGATAGTTTGATAGAACGTGCTGCCAGCCGTTTGACTATTGAAGATCAAGTGATAAAAGTGAGTTGGGAAATTATAGGAACACAATCAGAATTATAAATAAAATTAAAAAGCAGAGGCAATGCTAAAACGGAATATTAAAGAACAAAACGGACTGCATTCGGTGGTGAATTCAACCGGAATGAACATGGGCACGGTGACCAAACTAAGATCCGCTGCCGAGCAGGATGATAAATTGGTGTATGCGATGCTCGAAACCAGTGAAGAAGGCATCAGCAACGAAACTGCTGAAGACCGCAGGCAAAAATTTGGCACAAACGAGTTACAGCATCAGAAAGCCCCCAAATGGTATGTGCAGCTTTTGAAGGCATTTGCCAATCCCTTTATTTACATTTTGCTGTTTATCGCGGCGATTTCTTTGGTCATCGATGTTTGGCTTGCCACGCCACAAGATCGCGATTATAAAACGGTTGTTGTGGTTTCCATTATGGTTTTAATCAGTGGAATTCTGCGATTTGTACAGGAATACAGAAGTAATGCCGCTGCCGAAAAGCTCAAAAGCATGGTAAAAACCACCGCCACGGTGCAGCGGAAATTTCAGGAACGAAAAGAAATCGCCATTGAAGAACTGGTGCCGGGCGATATCATCTACCTTTCCGCCGGTGATATGATTCCTGCCGATTGTCGCATTGTCCAAAGCAAGGATTTATTCGTAAGCGAAAGCATGCTAACAGGCGAAGCATTACCCGTTGAAAAGGGACATTTTCCAATTCGAGATGCTCAAAACAAGCAACCCACCGAGCTCAACAATCTTTGTTTCATGGGAACCAATGTGGTGAGTGGATCTGCTACCGCAGTGGTAGTTGCAACGGGCAGTTATACTTTTTTTGGCAGCATCAGCAAATCTATTGTGGGCGAACGTCCCGAAACCAGTTTTGATAAAGGAATTAATAAGGTCAGCTTTTTACTCATTCGATTTATGCTGGTGATGGTTCCGCTCATCTTTTTAATCAATGGTCTATTGAAAGGTGATTGGGGCGAAGCATTACTTTTTGCCATTGCAGTAGCAGTCGGTTTAACTCCCGAAATGTTGCCTATGATTGTGACCGCCAATCTCGCCAAAGGCGCCGTAAATATGAGTAAACATAAGGTGATTGTGAAACGCTTAAACTCCATCCAAAACATCGGCGCAATGAACATCCTTTGTACCGATAAAACGGGAACATTAACCATGGACAAAATTGTGTTGGAAAAACACCTGAATGTGGATGGTGTAGAGGATGATGAAGTCTTGAAATGGGCCTACCTGAACAGCTTTCACCAAACCGGATTGCGCAACCTGATGGATAAGGCGGTGTTGGAACATGTAGAAGTGAACGATTACCTGAAAGTGGATGAACAATATGTGAAAGTGGATGAGATTCCTTTCGATTTTCAACGCCGGCGAATGTCGGTGATACTTAAAAAAAATGACGGTAAACATTTGCTGATTTGTAAAGGGGCGGTGGAAGAAATGCTCGAATTGTGCAGCAGCGCTTTTGATCCGGGTGAAGACCGCACCATCCATATGGAAAGGGATAAAGTGGTACCGATGGACGAGAAAATACGGGAAATTGTAGTCAACACCTCCAAAAAATTAAACGAAGAAGGGCTTCGTGTTTTGTTGGTTGCCATTCGTGAGTTTGATGGTACGCATCCGCTTAATTATACCGTTGAGGATGAAAATAAGATGACCTTAACAGGTTTTATTGGTTTTCTTGATCCCGCAAAACCTTCATCAAAACCAGCTATTGAAGCATTGCAAAAATTGGGCATAGGCATCAAAGTGATTACGGGCGACAACGAAACCGTAACGAAGAAAATATGCGGCGATGTCGGGATTTCTGTACAGCAATTGATTAACGGCAGCGACCTGGAAAAAATGTCCGACGCAGATTTGCAGGAGCAGGTGAACCATGTTTCGGTTTTTGCCAAATTAAATCCATTGCAAAAAGTGCGGGTGGTAAAAGCATTGCGTGCCCAAGGGCATACCGTAGGTTTCATGGGCGACGGAATCAACGATGCTGCGGCACTCAAAGAGGCCGATGTAGGCATTAGCGTAGATACCGCCGTAGACGTTACGAAAGAAAGTGCCGACATTATTTTGTTGGAAAAAGACCTGATGGTGCTTCGAAAAGGCGTTGTTTACGGGAGAAGAACTTTCGGTAATATCATTAAATATATCAAAATGACAGCCAGTAGCAATTTCGGTAATATGCTCAGCATGATTGGTGCCAGTGCATTCTTACCATTCTTACCGATGCTGCCCGTACAGATTTTGGTGCAAAACCTGCTTTATGATATTTCGCAAATATCCATCCCTTGGGACCAAATGGATAAAGAATTCATAGAACAACCCAAGAAATGGGATGCCGGAAGCGTGTCTAAATTCATGCTATACATCGGTCCAATAAGTTCTTTATTTGACTTTGTGACATTTGCCGTGTTGTTCTTCGTGTTCAAAGCAAATTCACCGGAACACCAGACATTGTTTCAAACCGGTTGGTTTGTAGAAGGCTTGCTTTCCCAAACGCTGATTATCCATATGATCCGTACACGAAAAATACCTTTTATACAAAGTTGGGCTGCCAAACCGGTGGTAGCACTCACTTCACTCATTATGGTAATCGGAATTTTGATACCGTTTTCACCTTTTGCCAGTATGCTGAAAATGCAACCTTTGCCAATGAGCTATTTCCCTTGGTTAATTGGGATATTAACAGGATATTGTTTCCTCACGCAATGGGTAAAAAACTGGTTTATCAAAAAATTTAATACGTGGTTGTAACTGTATAACCAGTTTATAATAATAAACAGGGATGGAATGTACATATTTCATCCCTGTTTTGTTTTTAAACAGTACGCTTTCTAACAAAATTCTAATTTTTTTCTGTGGGTTTTCTAACGGTAAAAAGGCCGTAGTCTGCTGACCTTTGCCGCATCTTCTGAAAAGGAAACAGAAGATTGAAATTTTAAACATAATCAAACTCATAATAAACTATGATGATGACAATCAAAACCCGCAAAGTTAGAAGCACTACAATCCTCTTTTTATTGCTCACCACAATGTCTTCGTACCTGTTTTATTCCTGCAATAATGCAAAAGAAGATAGTCCTGAAAACACACCAAACTACACCATAAAAGGCGATACCGTTGTGTTAACTAAAAACTCAAATATAATATCGAGTTTGAAATTCAGCACCATTGCCGAGCAGAATTTTAGAAGGGAAATGACTACTGCAGGCACGGTCAGAACCATTCCAAATGCTTATGCCGAAATCGCACCGCCTTTTGCCGGGAGAGTGTTGAAATCGTATGTAAAATTAGGACAAAAAGTAGTTCCCGGCTCTCCCATATTTGAAATCAGCTCACCGGATTATTTCAACACCCAAAAAGAATATTTTGACGCAAAACAGGAATTTCGCCAGGCCGAACTGAACCTGAAACGTCAGCAGGATCTGCTGAAACACGGCGTAGGTGTACAACGGGAACTCGAAGAAGCTGAAACGGAATTTTCCATCAAAAAATCTGCACTATCCAATGCGGCAGCTGCTCTAAAAACCTTTAACATCAATGCTGCAAATATGGTATTGGGGCAGCCTTTAATCGTGCGTTCGCCCATCAAAGGTGAAATAGTGAACAATAACATCGTGTTGGGTCAGTATGTAAAAGAAGATGCATCAGCTATTGCCACGGTTGCAGAATTGTCGGAAGTATGGATTGTAGGACAGGTCAAAGAAAAAGATATTCGCTATATACACGAATTGGATGAAGTTGAAATCAAAGTTTTGGCCTTTCCTAATCGCATCATCAAAGGCAAAGTATATCACGTCAACGAAATCGTGAATGAAGAAACCCGCAGTGTGGAGGTGTTGATTGCCTGCAAAAATCCCGATCACGACCTGAAACCAGGGATGTACGTTACCGTACTTTTTAAAGACACACCGGAAAGCTCCGTACAGGTTCCGGCCAAAGCGGTATTTCAGAATAATGAAAAACAATTTGTTTTCGTGAAAATCGACAATACCCATTTCGTAAAAAGACAGATTGAGACTGCGGGTACTTCGGATGGAAAAATTGTGGTTACATCGGGGTTACAGCCCGGCGAAGTGATTGTAACCGACGGAGGATTTCTGATGATCAGAAACTACTGATAAATACACAAATGGCGAATATTAAACAATTGGATTACAATGAATAAACTAATAAATATAAGCATAGAAAAACGCTGGGTAATGGTCGCCTTGTTTACCCTATTGGCGTTTTTTGGATACTATTCGTGGAAACAGTTATCCATAGAAGCGTACCCCGATATTGCGGACGTTACCTCACAGGTGGTTACGCAGGTGCCCGGACTGGCTGCGGAAGAAGTAGAACAGCAGATTACTATACCTGTAGAGCGGGCATTGAACGGCTTGCCTGGAATGCACGTGATGCGTAGCAAAAGCACCTTTGGCTTGTCTATGATTACCATTGTGTTTGAGGACGGGGTAGATGATTATTGGGCAAGAATGCGTATTCAGGAAAGGCTCAATGAAGTAGAACTGCCGTATCAGGCAGTACCGGGCCTTGACCCGCTTACATCGCCCATAGGTGAAGTGTACCGTTACATCATCGAGACTGACGGCGGTCAGGATTTGCGGGAGCTGACCGACCTGCAAAACTTTACCATCATTCCCCGTCTCAAACAGGTGTCGGGCGTAGCAGATGTCACCAATTTCGGGGGGATTACCACACAGTTCCAGGTAGAGGTAAATCCTCGCAAGCTGGAACAGTACAACATTACACTTAACGAAGTTACCGAAACCATAGAGAAGAATAATGTGAATGCCGGAGGAAGCGTTTTGCCAAGAGGCGAGCTGGGTTATGTAATCCGTGGGATAGGATTAGTAAAGAATTTGGAAGACCTCGGAAAGATTGTCGTAAAATCCGAAAACGGCGTACCTATTTTTCTGAACGACATCGGGGAACTGAAATACGGCACATTGGAGCGTAAAGGTGTGTTGGGCTATACCGACCGGAAGCGTAACTATTCGGAAAGTCTGGAGGGTATCGTACTCCTGCTGAAAGGGCAAAATCCGTCCACCGTGCTGGAGGGCATACACACAGCCGTTGATGAATTGAATAACGGAGGTCTGCCCGATGGCGTGCGTATTCATACGTTCCTTGACAGAACCGATTTGGTCAATACAACGCTCAACACGGTATCACATACGCTGATGGAGGGAATGACATTGGTCATTATCGTGCTGATTGTATTCCTCGGAAGCTGGCGTGGAGCATTGCTCGTGGCAATCACTATTCCGCTGTCATTGCTCATTGCATTCATACTGATGCACTTTACCAACATTCCGGCAAACCTGCTTTCCCTCGGTGCTATCGACTTCGGCATCATCGTGGACGGAGCCATCGTGATGATGGAAACCATCCTGAAAAAACGGGAAGACAATCCCGAAGAAGAATTGCAGGAAAAAACCATCGCACAACGGGCAGCAGAAGTAGCCAAACCTATCTTCTTTGCCACCATTATCATCATTACCGCCTACCTGCCGTTATTCGCTTTTGAAAGAGTAGAAAAGAAACTCTTTACACCAATGGCATTTACCGTGGGATATGCACTCTTAGGGGCTTTGGCTGTGGCATTATTGGTTATCCCCGGACTGGCGTATGTGCTCTACCGTAAGCCGCAGAAACTTTACCACAACAAATGGCTGGAAAAACTGACCAACGTTTACAACAGCAGAATACAGAAAATAATGCGTAAACCGAAAAAGGTATTTCTTCCATTGATATTGATTTTAGTGGCGGCATCGGTACTGACTATCCGTGAGGGAAAAGACTTTTTGCCGCCATTGGACGAGGGTTCTATTTGGTTACAGGTACAGTTGCCACCAGGCATTTCGGTTGAAAAGTCCAAAGAAATGAGCGACACACTCAGAGCAAGGACAATGAAGTACGAAGAAGTAAACTACATTATGGTGCAGGCAGGGCGTAACGATGACGGTACAGACCCGTGGACAGCTTCGCATTTTGAGGTATCTGTCGGCATCAAGCCTTACAAAGAATGGAAAAGAGGCAAAACCAAATACGACCTTATCGAAGAATTGGCAAAGGACTATGACCAACTGCCCGGCTTCACCGTCGGTTTTTCCCAGCCGATGATAGACGGGGTGATGGACAAGATTTCGGGAGCACACAGTGAACTGGTGGTAAAAGTATATGGTGATGATTTTAAGGAAACGCGCAGGATTGCCGAAGAAGTAATGACAACGTTGAAGACCGTACCGGGTGCAGTGGATTTGGATATTGACCAGGAGCCGCCTTTGCCGCAGCTTCAAATACACGCAGACCGGGATAAGATTGCCCAATATGGATTGAATGTTTCCGACGTGGCGGAATTGATTGAGGTAGCTATTGGCGGAAAAGCCGTTTCTCAATTATTCATCGGGCACAAAGTTTATGATATCATTTGCCGATACAGTGAAACCAGCCGCAACACGCCCGATAAGATTGCCAACCTGATGCTGACCTCCAAAACCGGGGCAAAAATACCGTTGTCGCAGGTAGCCGAAGTAAAGTTAAGTACAGGCGAAAGTACCATTACAAGGGAAATGAACAAAAGGCATCTGACCGTAAAACTCAATGTACGCAACAGGGATTTGAAATCCTTACTGACCGATGCACAGAAAGCCATTGAGAAAAATGTGCAGTATGAACATAAGAAGTTTAATATCCAATGGGGCGGTCAGTTCGAGAACCAAAACAGGGCGTATGAAAGACTGGCAGTTATCGTTCCGTTGGCATTAGGCATCATGTTCATATTGTTGTATGGTGCATTCGGTTCGTTTCGTCAGGCAGGGTTGCTGATGAGCATCGTACCATTGGCACTATTCGGGGGGATGCTGGCACTGAATGTAAGAGGAATGACGCTCAATGTATCTTCTGCTGTTGGATTTATTGCCCTGTTTGGTGTAGCGATACAGAACGGTGTGATTATGATTTCGCACATTAACGAACTAAGGCGTAAAGGCTATGATTTATTACAGGCAGTGATAGAGGGTGCAAAACACCGTTTCCGTCCAGTGCTGATGACGTCAACCGTAGCGGTGCTTGGTCTGTTTCCGGCATCGCTGGCTACGGACATCGGCTCCGATGTACAGCGTCCGTTGGCAACGGTCATTGTTTACGGATTGCTGTTCTCCACCTTAATCACGCTATTTGCCCTGCCCGCATTGTATTACCTCGTAGAAAAGAAATGGAAGAAATAACTGCGGAGGGTGGATTTTCGATTTCGGATTTAACCATAATCCGAAATCGAAAATCCCAAATCCGAAATGAAAATAAAGGTAGGAGGCGAAGCAGAATATATGTGTAATTTCGTTGCATCTATAAAGGAGATGTGCAAAAGCCTCCGCTACGCTACGCCTTTTGCACATCGGTTCGGCGGATTTCATCCGCAGATGTGTCAAAGCGTCTTCGCTACGCGAAAACCTTCATCACATCTGCGGATTGGCTAAATCCCCAAAAGGAAGCAAGCTTCCAATTGGGAAATTCGCCAATCCGCCGAACCGTTATAGCAATGTTACTCAACCGAACCGCCATACCCAAAGACAGACATAACGCAGGAAACAAAAACTATTTCACGACTTTAATCCGCTTATTTTTCTTTGCTGTTTCTTTTCCCCAATCTGCAATAGCATTGAGCAATGGAATTAGCGTTTTCCCAAATGCTGTTAATTCGTATTCCACTTTCAAAGGCGGTTTGCTTGTGTAAACAGTTCGTTTAACCAATCCGTCCTCTTCCAACTCTTTTAGTTGCATAATAATTGTGCGTTCTGTTACCATTGGTAATTCTTTTCTCAACTCATTATACCGTTTTTTTTCGATTAAATGAATAAGGATTACCGCCTTCCATTTTCCACCTATATATTTCATTGTCAGGCTTGTGCTGCAAGGAAATTGTTTATCGTCTATACAATACATCTGATACTATCAATTTTGACCGTTATTGCAAAGATAAATCACTATACTTAATTTTGTAACATTAAAAAGTATAGTATAAATCAAATTTTAGAAAAATGAATTTTTTAGACCTTGCAAAATGGCGATACACAGCCAAAAAGTATAATCCAAACGAGAAAATTTCAGACGAAAAAATTGAACAGTTAAAGGAAATCCTTCAGTTAAGTCCGTCATCAATCAATAGCCAATCTTGGAAATTCTTTTTTATTTCCGATGAAAAAGTAAAAAGTGAATTGGCAAGTGTGTCTTATTTTAATGAACAAAAAATCAACGAAGCAAGCCATTTAATTGTGTTTAGTGCTATTGATGATGTTGACCTTTTTGAAAAACAGATTAAAGAAAATCTACCCGAAGGTTCGGTTAATTACTATAACCAATTTCTGAAACCAAAAGGCGAAACAGAAATTAAATCTTGGTTACGGCATCAGGTATATCTTTCTCTCGGTTTTTTCCTTTCGGCTTGTGCAAGTTTGGAAATTGACAGTTCGCCAATGGAAGGACTTCAACCAGATGAATATGACAAAATCCTAAAATTGGACGGTTACAAAACATTGTTTGCTGTTGCTATTGGTTACAGAAATCCCGAAGACAGCAATCAACCGTCTGTAAAACCCAAATCACGTTTACCATTTGAGCAAATCATTAAATCTATTTAAGAATATGAAGAAGTATATTTTAGTTTTCAGTCTGCTGACAGGCATTAACGCCTATTCTCAAAAAGCAGATTATGAAGTTTTTGCCACTGTTGAGCAATCCGTAGGAAACATTGCTTTTACACATCAAGGTGATTTGGTGTACAGCCATCACCCGTTTTTTAATCCGCAATTTCGGGTGGTAAAATACAATGTCCAAACCAAAACAACTACGCCATTTCCCAATGAAGAATGGAATACACCTCGAGAAACAGACGACCATTATTTGAGCAATGTTTTGGGAATTAGAAACGATAAAAACGGAATTGTGTGGATGTTAGATATGGGACAACGAAATCCTGTAACACCAAAAATTGTAGGTTGGAACACCATTACAGATAAATTAGAACGGATTTATTATTTGCCAGAAACGGCAGTTGTGCCTACTTCACAGCCAAATGATATGGTGGTAGATACCAAACACAATGTTTTTGTAATTGCAGACGAAGGTATTGGAAACGGTGGCAACGGAAATACCGCAGCCTTGATTGTTGTAGATATGAAAACAGGAGAAACAAGACGATTGTTGCAAGGTCATAGAACGACTTTACCTGAAAATTTACCGACAATTATCAACGGAAAACCGTTAACCGTTAACGGCAAAAATCTTTTGGTGGGTTGTGACGGAATTACTGCGGATAAAAACTTTGAATGGTTATACTATGCACCATTGAACGGCAGTAAAATGTATCGTGTAAAATTGGATGATTTGCTAAACGGAAATCTGAACGAAACTGAATTGGACAAACGGATAGAAACTTATTCCAATAAGCCTAACAATGGCGGTTTAAGCATTGACATTGACGGCAATTTATATCTAACCGCAATGGAAAGTAACAGCGTTGCGGTAATTCTTGCCAAAGACAAAAGCGTTCATAACATTGTTACGGACAAAAAATTACTTTGGGCAGATGGAGTAAGTTACAACGAAGTGGACGGCTATATGTATGTTTCGGCTGCACAAGTTCATCTCGGAGCAGTTTTTCATAACGGAGTAAACAAAGCCACAGCACCTTTTTATATTTTCAGGTTTAGACCATTGACAAAAGGAGTTTCGTTTAGATAACAGACAATGTTAGATGACCGTACAATCTGACACTTGAAAAAGTAATCGTAGGACTGTCCTTGACGAACTTACATCCTTTAACGGCAGTTCTTTTCTCAACTTTTGCAGTTGGACAGTCCAATGCTGACTATGAGAAAAGTTACTCCGACAGACAACCGTTCAGACATAATAATAACGCTCTGCCCTAAATTTCAACGACTTATTTTTTTGTAAAAAAATTGCGTAGTCAAATAACTACATTTATATTTGTAGTCAAATAACTTCATAAATGAAACGAAGTTCCATCATACCATTAATAAAATAAAAAAAACAACTGATGAATTTAAGACGAGATGTTTTCCAGGCAATAGCCGACCCGACAAGAAGAGCAATACTTTTGTTAGTTGCTACGCAATCAATGACCGCAGGGGCAATCGCTTCAAACTTTGACACAGCAAGACCAACTGTTTCAAAACACTTGCAAATTCTGACAGAGTGCGAGTTACTGAAACAAGAGCAAAACGGCAGAGAAATGTATTATCATCTAAACGCAAAAAAAATGAAAGAAGTGGCAGACTTTATTGAGCCGTTCCGCCAAATGTGGGACGACAGATTTAACAAGTTGGAAGCTGTAATGAAAAAGTATAATAACACCACGAAGTAGCATTGATACCAATGAAAATTATACAACAAATCAATAAATAAAAATGGAACAAAAAACAAAAGTAAATGCAGAAGACGGCACACAGGAAATTGTAATCACAAGGGAATTTGATTTGCCTTTGGAATTGTTGTTTAAAGCATACGAAGAACCCGAACTTTTTGAACAGTGGATGAACACCAAAGTGCTGAAAATGGAAAACAAAAAACACGGCTCTTATGCTTTTGAAACATCGCACAACGGAAATGTGGTTTTTCGTGCAAACGGAACAATACACGAATTTGTCCCTAACCAAAAAATCACACGAACATTTGAAATGGAAGACACATCGTTTCCCGTTCAACTTGAATTTTTAGAATTTGAAAAACTGACAAACGAAACAAGCAAACTAACTATGCACATTGTGTTTAAGTCCGTTGAGTTCAGAAACCAATTAATGCAAATGCCATTTGCACAAGGTCTTGATATGGCACACAACAAACTACAAGAAATAGTAAGCAACCTAAAATAGCAAAATATGCAAAAGACAAACAAAATAATTTATTGGGTTACTACCCTATTTTTGTCAATCGGAATGACAGCAGGCGGTGTACAACAAATGTTACAAATCGGTGGTTATAATGAAATCGTAAGCTCATTAGGTTATCCGCTCTATCTTTTGAGCATTCTTGGTGTGTGGAAATTATTGGGCGTTGTGGTTATCCTTATCCCGAAATTTCCGTTATTGAAAGAATGGGCTTACGCAGGATTTTTCTTTGCAATGTCGGGAGCTTTTGTTTCTCATTTAGCAGTTGGACAAGCATTTAGCGAAGCTGTTCCGTCATTGATATTATTATCGGTAACTGTTTTATCTTGGTATTTTAGACCTGCCGACAGAAAAATCATCTTTGATAAAAATTAAAATAACTTCAATGAACCAACAAGCAGAGCAATTTTTCGAGAAAGCAAAAAAATGGAACAAGGAGTTTAATTTATTGCGTGAAATCGTATGTAACAACACATCGCTTGAAGAAGATTACAAATGGATGCATCCTTGTTATACTTTTCAAGGGAAAAACATTGTACTCATTCACGGTTTTAAGGATTATTTTGCCTTGCTGTTTCATAAGGGCGTTTTACTGAAAGACCCGAAAAACATTCTGATACAGCAAACTGAAAATGTACAGTCGGCAAGGCAAATCAGATTTACCAATGTTGAACAAATCACAAAACTAAAATCCGCCATTAAAGCCTATATCAATGAAGCGGTTGAAATTGAAAAATCGGGAAAGAAAGTAGAAATGAAGAAAGCAAACGACTATCCTGTTCCCGAAGAATTTCAAAAGATTTTAGACGAAGACGAAGCTCTAAACAAAGCATTTTATTCTTTGACACCCGGACGGCAAAAAGGGTACTTATTTCACTTCACTCAAGCCAAACAATCCAAAACAAGACAAGCGAGAATTGAAAAATATATTCCCAAAATTCTTGACAATAAAGGCTTGGACGACTAAAAATCAAAAGCCCGTTCTGGTAACTGGGGTTTCTATAAGCGTACCTATCAATTCAAAAATCTGAACTTTCATTCTTAAAATGTCAAATTTTTAGCTTCAAAAACTTGACTTATCTGCCTATTTCAAAAAACCTCTAATAAAATTCTAATTTTTTTCTATACCCATTCTAACGGCTCTTTCAGTTGGGGATAAAGACCTTTGCACTGTAAAAAATTAGTGTGCAAATGAAACCATCATGATTTATTCAAATCACACAGTGGAATGAATAAATCTGATTGCTTTATCACCTTTAAAGAACAATTTATAGACGGATGAAAAAGTACATCAAAATAGTTGTCAGTGTGGCATTCCTGCATTTTTCCTATACGGCAGATGCACAGGAAATCGACACATTGTTCACCAAGAGAAAAATAGATTATCCTACCTATATCGGGTTGGTTGGTAAAAATAACCTGGAATATTCAGCCGAGAAATTTAACATCAATATTGCGGAAGCAAACATCCTTAGTGCCAAAATATTTCCCGACCCTGAACTTGGTTTCGGCTATGCAGATAACGGTCAGCGAAGAATGGGAATGGGATATGGCTTTTCCTCTCAACTTTCCTGGACACTGGAACTCGGTGGAAAACGGAAAGCGAGGATAGACCTTGCCAAAAACGAAGCACAGCTTACCAGTCATCTGCTCGAAGATTATTTTCGCAACCTGCGGGCGGATGCTACACTGGCGTACCTGTTAACCATTCAGAACCGTCATTTATTAGATGTGCAACTCAATTCCTATCAGCAAATGAAAAAGCTGGCAGAAGCAGACAGCATCCGTTTTAAGTTGGGTTCTATTACACAGGTTGATGCACGGCAGTCAAAGCTCGAAGCAGGTACGATGTTGAATGAGGTATATGAAGCAGAAGCCGAATTGAAAACAACATTGGCTAACCTGTCGCTTTTGTCAGGTCAAAAACAAATGGAAGCCTTATTTTATCCTCAAGAAGAATTTACGGGCTTTGACAGGAATTTTGTACTACAGGATTTGATACCGATGGCTCAAAACAACAGGGCAGACTTGAAAGCCGCTTTGCAGAACAAAAATGTTTCCCATAGCTCGGTAAATCTGGCGAAAGCCAACAGAGCCATTGACCTAGGATTGTCAGTGGGCGCAGTTTATAATTCGTATGTTCGGAACATTATTGCCCCTACGCCGTCTTTTACAACGGTGAATGCAGGGATTAGCATTCCACTCAAATTTTCAAATAACCGCCCTGGAGAACTTCGGGCGGCACAATATGGTGCGCTACAGGCAGAACAACTATACAAGAAAACGGAACTGACCATTGAAACCGAAGTGACTCAGGCTTTTTATACTTACAAAGCTGCGCAAAAACAGGTCTTGCAGTTCAACACGGGATTGCTTGCTGAAGCAAAGGCAATTTTGGACGGTAAGATATACAGCTACAAAAGGGGCGAAACTTCTTTGCTGGAAGTCCTGAATGCCCAGCGAACGTATAATGATGTGCAGCAAAACTATTATCAAACCCTCTACAAACACGCTGCCGCATTGGTGGAACTGGAAAGAGCAGCTGGTATTTGGGATATTAACTTTTAAAGGATTGAGGAAGACGGAGGTGAGATTGCGGATTTAGCGCGAAATCAAAAAAACCGAAATCCGAAATAAAAATAAGAAATCGTATGAAAATCAAAATAATCACAGCAGTACTTTTTGGATTAATCAGCCTGAACGCTTTTGCTCAATCCGAAATCGAAAATCCGAAATCGGAAATCGGAAATCTTCAATTCGGTATCAAAGCAGGATGGAATTACAGCAACCTCTACGGAAAGGAAATAGACTATGTGTTTGCCGATGGCAAAACGGAATACCAATCCGGGTTTCACGCTGGGATATTCGTAGATACACGTATGTCAAAACATTTCGGGTTGAAACACGAGTTGCTGTTCAGCCAAAAGCGCATCGGTGTATCGCTCAGAGATGCTAACGATGAAATGTACAAATCGAAACTCACGACGTCCTACCTTGACCTGATGCCTGCCAGCCTGACTTTTCAGGTCGGAAGTTTTCAGCTATTTGCCGGTCCATATATCAGTGCATTGCTGAACGCAAACGTAAAGCGCAGCGATGCAAACGGAAAAATGTATAAGGATAAAAGCATTTTTGGCACAACCGATAATGACGAAACCGAAACACGTTACCTGCAAAAATTCGATTTCGGAGCGAATTTGGGATTAGAATACCGTTTTGATTTTGGACTTTCCGTAGGAGCAAAGTATACACACGGTTTTACCGATATTTTCCAATATACCAATAGCTATACTAATGGAGATACCAAAACCAATAATATTAAAATATATAATCGTGGATGGATGGTTTCGGTGGGATATATTTTTAGATGCAAAAATCAATAGATCCATATTAATTAGATGCAAAATCTAAGCTCATTATTCCCTATTTTTTTCTCGGCAAATGTTTTACCCAGCTATTTACAAGGCTCCTGTGTTGTGCAATCCAGTATTTGACAGCCTTTTCTTTACTTTTATTTTTCTCCATGGATTTCAGCAATTCCGACATCGAAGACTGATCAAATTTGATTTGTGATAAAAATGGCATCAGCTCTGCATGCTCTTTGGGGAAATCCTTTCTGCTGTAGATGTGTATGGTTTCTGTAGTACCATAAGTTTTTTTGGGGTCATCCAAAAATTTTAATTTCATCTCTCCAAACATCCAGTGAGGTTGCCAACCAGCCACTACAATCCATCGCTTTTCCCGAATTGCATTCTTTAATTCGGTAAGCATAGCAACTGTTGAGCTGTTGACCTGTCGATAATCGAGTTTATAATCCTTTATTGCATTATCGGTTGCTCTGGTAAGGCCAGCACCTTTTTCGATTCCGATGATTTGATGCCCAAACCTGTCAGCATAAGTATTAAGTTGCTCAATCGAATTAACAGGAACAAAGTCTGGAACAATCAGCCCACTTTTTGCATGATCATAAGTAGAAGCTATATCTACCAAATCGGGGAAACGAGCCACTTTGCTGCCATGCGTTAAAGGCAACCAAATATCGAGATAGAGATCAGTATCCTGATTATTCATGGATGCCAGGATCATATCCGGTGTCGCTTTTTGTGTGACAACATTATACCCCTGCTCATCCAAAATCTGTTTTACGACCTCTGTCATTGCAATCCCTTCTGCCCAGCCATCTACAGTGCCTATTGTTATATATTTTTTATTTTTGCCAGGCTGGCAAGCTGCTACCAAAAGTAGGAGTACCACGCCCAGCACTACTGTAATTTTTTTCATAATTAATTATTTCTTTTTGACAAATCCCTGCGTTATACGATCCAGAATAATTGCCAGAATGACGACCGAAAGTCCACTTTCAAAACCAAGTCCTATATCCAGATTATTAATCCCTTCAAGAACACGCTCTCCCAATCCGCCTGCTGCAATCATACCTGCAATTACCACCATGGATAATGATAAAAGAATGGTCTGATTTACACCTGCTAAAATGGTTTGTGATGCCAGTGGCAATTCTACTTTAAAAAGGATTTGACGTGATGTAGCTCCAAATGCCCTTGCTGCTTCTACTATATCCTTAGGAACAGACTCAATGCCCAATGTGGTTAACCTCACTGCGGGTGGCATTGCAAATATGATTGTCGCAAATGCCCCGGGTAATTTCCCAATGCTGAAAAATAAAACGGCAGGAATTAGGTAAACAAATGCTGGCATAGTCTGCATAAGGTCTAACATAGGACGAATGAATTTTTCAGCTGTTTTATTTTTAGCTGCCCAAATCCCCAATGGCAAAGAAAAAATAAGTGCGGTGACGGTGGCTACTAATACTAATGCAAGCGTTTCCATGGTCTCTTTCCAAAAACCCATCAGATAGATAAGACTGAATCCCAAAAGGGTAATTATTGCCACAGTACGTCCCGACTTCCACCATGCCAGTGCTGTAAAAAGACCTATAACAACATAAAAAGGCACGGCCAAAAAGAGCCATTCAACACCTAATATGGTTGCATTACCTACATTTTTAATCAAGTCAAAAAGAGGTTTCATATTCTCTATCAGCCATTTGATGGCTATTTCAACGTACTGTCCAATATCTATAATTTTTTCCATATTATCTGTTGTTTGCTTTTTCTTTTAGTTCTATAATTTCTTCTTCGTTATACTTGGTAGACTCAATAATCAACGATATTTGAGTAACGATACCCACCAGGCGGTTAGCTTCATTAACAACCGCAATCGGCGACCTTATCTCTGAGATGAGCGGTAACATTTCCTCTACAGTTGTATTTGTATTGACAGTAGGAACATTGGAATTAATGATTGATTCCACAGTAGGTTCCCTTAATTTGGCTATTCTGATGACATCATTCAGCCCCACAAAACCTAGAAACTTATCATGTAGATCTACCACTGGAAGAATATCTTCTCCAGTTGCACGCATTTTACGCAGAGCACCTTCGGGACCATCTTTTTTAAACCGTACTACGGTCGGTTTTTCGAACATCAAGGATCCTGCAGTAATAACTGCCTTGCGATCCACTTTCTCCACAAATGCCTTCACATATTCGCTGGCTGGTTCGGTTAAAATCTCTTCGGCAGTACCAATCTGTTCGATAACACCATCTTTCATAATAACAATCCTGTCACCTAGTTTGATGGCTTCATCCAAATCATGGGTAATAAATACAATGGTCTTTTTGAGGCTGTCCTGTAATTCAAGCATTTGATCCTGCATTTCTGATTTAACCAAGGGATCCAATGCAGAGAAAGCTTCGTCCATCAGCAAAACTTCCGGATTATTAGCGAGAGCCCTTGCCAAACCTACCCTTTGCTGCATACCGCCTGATAACTGGGAAGGAAATTGATTTTCGAACCCTGAAAGTCCTACCGTATCCAAAGCAATCTGGGCTTCATCTTCTCTTGACTTTTTATCTTCACCCCGAATCTCCAATCCAAATGCGGCATTACTCAAAACATTATAGTGAGGCAACAGACCAAATTTTTGGAATACCATACTTACCTCTGTTCTGCGAACCTCCAGAAGCTGTTTATTGGTTTTATCTGTTATGTTTTCGCCATTGATATAGACTTTTCCAGATGTCGGCTCATTCAATCTGTTGAGGCAACGCAAAAGAGTAGATTTACCACTACCGGATAAACCCATAATCACAAAAAATTCACCCTCCATGATTTCGAAATTTACTTTGTTAACCCCAATGGTGCATCCTGTCTTCTCTAGAATTTCCTTCTTAGAATGGCCAGCATTAAGCAAATCCAAAGCCTGCTTCTTATGCTTACCAAATACAATCGTAAGATCTTCTACTTTAATTTTTACGTTGTTGTTCATCATTAATATCAATTTATAAAGTTCGCTCAATTATTATGCTAAACATACAATTAGGCTAACTTTTGTTATATATATCAGTTAATTAACTGAATTAATTCATTTAAAAACATGCCAGAAAAATCTAAAGTTGTACTTGTGGTCTTAAAAGAACTCCTAACAAATACTATTTAACCGGAATATCTGGAAACACTATATTTAGATTCCAGATGAGACAATTGAGAATTGGCTCCTAATGTTATAATATCAGACAGTTTAGCCTAACAAAGGCAAAGAATAATTGTCTGCACTGAGCTGCAAAGGTACAAAAAACAAATTAAATCACTTTTTACAGCACTTTGACATGGTCAATGAGCAGTCTGGAAGGTAGAAGTTCATAGTTTACAACCTAAATCAAAACTCTGTTTTTTCTTTAAAAATGATTAATAAAAAGCAAAAGTAAGCAAAACGATTAAAACCTTTGATATACAATGCTTTATAAAATAGTAGTCTTAGTTCGGAAGTCGGTGTCTGATAGGTTTGAGGCTTAAATTGGCAAAGTTAGGTTACTAATTCGTTACCGATTTATAAAATCAACCAAGGTATTAACTGGTTATATTTCAGTGCTTTGCTTTCCTTTTTACATTTCCTTGTAACTCAATGTAATTTAATTTTAAACATTAAACATTTGAGTTATGAAACAGACGAAAAAGTCCACGTTCAAATTACTTTTCTATTTGAAAAAGAACGAATTGAAAAAAAATGGTAACGCCTCGATTATGGCACGAATTACCATTGATGGAACAGCTAAAACTTTGGGTACAAAGTTAGAAGTTAACCCTAATAATTGGGATTTAAAATACGGTCGGGTTGAAGGCAAAAGTGCTATAGCATTAAATATTAACCAAAAGCTAGATAACATTCGAGGACGTATCGACAAGATTTATGAAGATATGGTGAAACACGAAGGCTTTGCTACTGCCCAGAAAGTAAAGCTCTCGTTTTTAGGTGTCGGTGTAATGGATGATGCTATACTTAAAGTATTCAACGACCAAAATGAGAATTTTAAAAAATTGGTCGAAAAAGAAGAACGTTCACAAAGTACTTACAACAAGTATATTACGGTTTACAATCATCTTACAACATTTATAAAAGAGCGTTATCATCGTGATGATATGGCTTTCCGGGAATTGACTGCCGATTTTATCCGTGAATTTGATTTTTATCTCCGTTACGACTTACAGTCTTCTCATAATACGGTTTGGGTGTACACCATGCCTGTAATAAGTCTGGTAGAACTGGCTATTAAAAAAGGTTTGATACGTGATAATCCGTTTCAGGATTATGAAATCAGTATGGAAGAAACCGATAGAGGTTATATTTTAAAAGAAGATGTAGAAAAATTAATGATGTGCATACCGCCACATCCGAGATACGAACTTGTAAAAGACCTTTTTATTTTTAGTTGTTTTACCGGACTTGCTTATGCGGATATTAAAAAATTGACAAGAAACAATATTCAATCCTTCTTTGACGGCCATCAATGGATTATCAGCAGAAGAAAGAAATCAGATATTGCTTCCAATGTTAGATTGATGGAAATCCCTAAACGTATTATTGAGAAATATCAAGGTTCTACACGTAACGAGTTTATATTCCCTGTCCCGACAAACGTAACTTGTAATACCCATATAGGAAAATTGGTTGAAAAGGCAGAAATTATTACAGAACAAAAAATCACTTTTCACACAGCAAGGCATACTTTCGGAACAATGTTTTTAACTGAAGGTGTTCCATTGGAAAGTCTTAGTAAAATGATGGGACATAAAAATATTTCTACCACACAGATTTACGCTAAGATCACCAGTCAGAAGATTAGCAAGGATATGGATTTAGTTGCACCAAAATTTCAAGCGATGGAGGAAGCATTTCTTACAGCCCTCTGATTAACTTTTATCACTTTACAACAGAGCAGAACTATAATGGTTCTGCTTTTTTATGTCCTTACTTTTTTTTGTAGCCAAAGCACATTTACACCTTTTGCATTTCCCTCACAGTAAAAGAACTTATATCTACTTCTTGAAATAGAAAATTGAAAAACACAGCCCTGCTATTTCCTCCCTCCATATTTTTCAAATCTCTATCACAGGCATTTATTGCCTGGTCATTTATTCCATAAAATTTAGAACAGAATATTTCCATAATCAACCGGTAAAAAGGCAGCCAAAGTACGGCGGTCACCCCACGCTCAATCCCAGCCAAAAGACTACGGCATAAACGGTTTCCTCCCTAAAGGTACCCTCCAATTATTCCGTTTCCTTTTGGCTTTTCCTCTTGACCGCCTTAATAGTCTGCTTTCTTTTTTCCGGTTTTTCTTTTGGAAAAAATTATGCGAAGCGAAGCGGAGCAAACCACAACAGGAAGCAGGAAACGAAAAAAGCGAACGTAACAAGATGTAAAACTTTTAAAACAGGAACGATTATGAACATTATCGGAAGATTGACAAGAGATGCGGAAGTACGCACCACGTCACAGGACAAACAAGTAGTAAACTTTTCAGTAGCAACAAACGACAGCTACAAAAACAAGCAGGGCGAACGCATTGAGCAAACCACCTATTTCGACTGCTCTTATTGGATTTCTGAAAAGGTAGCCAAATTACTCACTAAAGGCACGTTGGTAGAACTCACAGGACGAGTAAGCACAAGAGCATGGACAGGCAATGACGGAGAGCCAAGAGCAGGACTGAATTTCCATACCTCAAACATCAAACTGCACGGAAGTAGTAAGAGAACTGAAACTGTAAAGGCTACTGCACAAACAGGAAACAACACAGCAGGGAAAGCTACAGAAGACGACCTGCCATTCTAACAACGAGTATTCAATCATTTTTTAACATCAAAATTTTATCAAAATGGCACATAACATTCATTTCAACGAGAGAACAGGAAAGCACAGTTTCTTTTCAGTACAGCAAAAAGCGTGGCACGGTTTAGGGCAAATCGTGGAGCAATACCCAACAAGCGAGGAAGCTATCAGACACGCAGGGTTAGATTACGAAGTCGTAAAATGCCCACTCTTTACCAAAGGTTCGGGCATTATCGAAACTGCTAACGGTATCGAAATAGGTAGTAGCGAATTGGAAGTACCTAACTATTTTGCTAACATTCGCACCGATAACAATACTGTATTGGGTGTTGTTGGTAAGGACTACCACATCGTACAAAATAGAGAAGCCTTTAATTTTTTCGATGCTATTGTAGGTGGTGACGAGGGTATTTTATACGAAACCGCAGGAGCATTGGGCAACGGAGAACGCATTTTTATCACAGCCAAATTGACCGATTATATCCGTGTAGGCAATGGCGATGATGTAACGGAAAAGTACATTTTCCTAACTACTTCGCACGATGGTTCGGGCAGTATCACAGCCGCTTTTACTCCCATTAGGATTGTATGCCAAAACACGCTGAATGCCTCATTACGCAGTATGACCAATGTAGTCCGTATCAAACACACTTCGGGAGCAAAACAGCGTATCGAGAACGCCCACAAGATTATGGGATTGGCTAATACATTAAGCATACAGTTAGAGGGCATATTCAATGAGTGGACGAAAGTAAAGGTTACAGACCGTGAAGTAAGAAAGCTAATCCAATTGGCACTTTGCCCCAACAAAGAAACGCTTGACCTACTCAAAAAAGGTGCAGAAGATGAAGTTTCTACCGTGTTTAAAAACGTGGTTGATGATGCTTTCAGCTATGCAATGATGAGCGATACCCAACAAATGGACACCACCAAAGGCACGTTGTTCGGAGCGTATAATGCCGTGACAGGCTACTATCAGAATGTAAGGAATTACAAGAATGACGAAGCTAAGCTACAGAGCATTGTATTGGGTGGTACTGCTCAACTCAAATCACAGAAAGCATTTGAATTGTGTACCTCATTTGCTTTGGACGGTGCGGAAATCCTAAACCTTAATTAAATAGCAACAGGCTACCGCCTTAATCGGTGGTAGCCTACTATAAACTACAATTATGACAATAGAGATATACGAAGCAACGCTGAAGCACGACACAGGTACTACAATGCTAAGAGTTTTTTCACTAAACGGAAAGCAGGGAGCTATACAGCAGATAACAACTACAGAGGGTTGTCCCGAATATGCCATTGTGGATATAGTGAAAATTGATAACGATACAAAACAGCAGGATATGAAAGCAAAAACCATAGAGGAAGCAAAAGAATTAGCTAAAGGCAAGAGCCTTGAAAAGAAGCACAAGGACGAAACAGTACATATTATCTACTGCAATCGTACAGAGTATTTCTACATAGACACGGACGGTTTAATACGCCTTTGGGAGCAGTCATTCGGCTATTATGTAAATGGCGTTTACACCACTGAAAAATCACATTCATAACCCTTAAACAATATACGATTATGGCAAATTGGTGTAGTAATACGGTTGTTTTCGAGGGAGAACTCGAAGCAATCGAACAGATACAACAGCTATTCAAATCAATGGCTGAAAAACAACAGGAAGAAAATTGCGGACAACTGCCCGACTTCGTAGAGGATATTAAAGATGGCTATTTCTTCGACATCTACCAAGACGATGATGTTACAGGCATATTTCAGTACGAAACGAAATGGAGCCCCAATATTGAGGTAGTACAGGCAATAGCAGAACACTACAACGTGAGTTTCACACAAGACTATGAGGAATTGGGAAACGGTGTATGTGGCAGGGCAATTTTCTCTGACAAGCTACTCACAGATATTTATTTGGACGAGGAAGAATTTGAGCAATACGAGTTCGATGAAGAAACGGACACCTATCATTTTGAGGGTGAAGAATACGAAAGTGATTATGAGATATTGGAAACCCTATTGGAACGGAAAATAGAAAATCATCAATCTTAAATGCAGACACAATGGAAACAAAAATAATAGCCACAAAGTTTGTCCGTCACGATGTACCCGAACTCAAAACCCTGCAAAATACAAAGGTCTATCTGTTAAGGGAAAAACTGAACAAAGGCGAAAAGATGAACCGAGCCGAAAAGAACTGGCTTACCGAAGCCGTAAACAGAAATGCTTTTTTCAAAAGAGCCGTTCCCTTGCATGGTTATCGCTTCGGGTTTGAAGATGTTTTGAAAACCTATGTGGTAAAGCAGTACGGCAGTTGGGCAGAATACAACGCCCCCGACAAAACAAGCCTTAGAACTATTGTTTATGGCAGGATTGACCAGATAGCAGAAATCAGTAAATAAAAATTAGAACAGTAATGAAAGTAACGGATTTACACGGTTGCGAAATTGAAATAACCAACCTAAAAGAAGCTATCAAAATAGCCAAACGCAATACAGGATATAGCCACGAGGACAAGAGTTTTTCCGAGTTCGACAAAAGACAAAAAGCCTATTGGACAGACATACACGAGAAATTGACAGCAATCAAAAAACGAACAGATAACAATTTAAAATTTCAGAACAATGAACACTAATTTTTTCAATCAGATACAGCAGTTGGACTTTACAGGAGTATTGCAACTGAACATTTCTAAAGGAGCAGAAAGCAACCTTATCGTATCGGTACTGCTCAACAACGAGCAATGCGGAGATAATGCCAAAAATCTCATTCCCCCATTGACATTTAACGCCACACCGCAGGAATTTGACGAGGGATTTTTTGAGCAAATAACCACGCCTATACAAAAAGTATCGGGCTTAATGGTGGATATGGAAAAATTTCTAAAACAAATGGAAATAGTCAAACAGCAATCGGCAATGGAGAAAGAAAAAACTGAGAAAGCCAAAAAGGAAAAGGAAGCCAAAGACAAGAAGTTTAAAGACGGAATGGCAAAGGCAGATGAACTCGAAAAAGAGGGCGAATTCCGTGAAGCGTGGATAAAAGTTCCCGACATAACCGAGTTTCCCGAAAAAGCGGACGAAATACGAAAACGCAAAACGGAACTGTCAAACAAGTTCGCTACCCCAAGCCTTTTCGGAGCAATGGAAGAAACCACACCCGAACCGCCCCAAACGGAAGAAGTTACAACCGATTATCCCATAGATGAAACGGACGAAGAAGAAACAGAGTATTAACGATTAAAAACAAGCATTATGTTATTAGCAACGCAATTAGAACGAGTGTTTATACTCAAAGATAAAGGTCAAAACATCAGATTGACCGACCCCGAACCACGTTGGAGCGTAGAAGCCGTAATGAATTTTTACGCCAATATGTACCCGATACTCACAACGGCAAAAGCATCTGCACCACAGATAAAAGATGATGCAGTAGAGTACAAATTTGAAAGCGTAATGGGAACGAAAGGTTAAACCAAATATTAAAGCGATGAATTATGCAACGCAACATCATATCGGGAACTATCAACATACCCGAACAGCAACGGCAACGGCAATTGCACCGACAGTTGGGCGAGTTCGCCAATTGGCTACAAAGACCAAAGGATGCAAATCAAGTGCGAAAAGACAAACAGAAATCCGTACCGATAGCAATGCTACCAATGGTATTCTAAAGTGTACGTTTCTGCCTAAACTGAAAATGGAACAATCTGTACAGGCTTGTAAAGGAACAGTAAAAACGGAGAGGGATTTTTATAAGTCCCTTTCCAAACTTGCAGAGCATTACCAAATTGAGCCGATGCAGACCAAAGAGTTTGGCTTTCCCTACAATATCATATTGGGTATGTGGGATATGGAAATCAAACTAAAACACTTCCGTATCAATTGGGATGGTTTACGTTTGGTACAGGACAGCAAGAAAGCGTTTTTGAAAAGTGAGGAACGTTTCGACACAGGCACAACATTGTATTATATTCCCATTGTGCCACTCTTTAAAATGTTCAAAGACCCGAAACGGAAAAAGTCAGCACAGTTGCTTGTTTCGGTTTGCAGTTATCTGTATCATATAGCTGATATTCCGTATTACAGACAGCAGGACACCTATTTGTATTGGTTGTATGAAATGCACAAAGATTGGGTAGAACAGGACGATGAAACGGAAGAAACCCAATACTATAAGCGAGAATTTGCCAAAGCGGAATTGATAGGAGATTGTATAGAACAAAAGCTATTTAACTGCATCAATTTAGAAATGTTTGAAAAGCGTTTAAGCAGTTTTGTAAGCCGTGATGTGTTTGAAATAGAATGTTGGCAGTTGGCTTGTAACGCCTTTGCCCTTTATACGGAATATCCCAAAGCAAGTATTTTCAGAAACGCACCATTGCCCGAACAAGACCCTTATGTCGATGATTACGACAATGAAGCAATCGGAATGGAAAAGTACATTTCGTTTATCGCAGACACAAAAGGTTGGCTCTATGAAAATCTTTCGGACAGCATAAACAATGAGTTTAACGAATACGGAATAATGGAAGAACCAAGCATCAGCAAATCCTTTGACGGAAGTAAAGTAACACAGGAAAGCCTTGATTTTGAAAACCGTCTTTTTACATTATTAGACGACTTGTGTAGCCTACTGTATAACTATAAAACAACAAGACAATGAACAACACAAACGATATAACCGAGAATTTTGGAACATTGTATTATCCAAAATCCGCTTTGGTTTTTTATGAAACCATAGGAACAGATACTGTAACCTATGTGGAGCATTTTGATATGGACAAGAACGGCAATCCAATAAACGCCCACCCATTGACCGTAAGGGAAGCCAATGTGTTGGCAAAATCCCTACAGACTGATGATGAAAAGAACCAAGCCTTTTTAAAGCCAAAGGGAATTTTACCCACTAATGTTTTACACATTAACCCCAATTCGGAAAAAGGCACAGTATTATGGTACTCCAAAGCACAGCAACGGCAGTTGTATTTTGTAAATGGTTTGGAAATACCCAACGGAAAGGCACAAGTACCGCCAATGTTATGGTTTGCAGATAAAAACAGCCTTACTGTATTTGCTTTGGCAAACAACAGAAGACCAACGGCAAAAACGCTCTTGTATCACGCACCATTCTTTAACATCTATGAAAAAGGCAATGTATGTATGGGAACGGTAAGTATAGAGATTAAAAATTCCGCTTCGGTAGAGGAATTTATACAGGCTTGGGAAGACTATTTTTTCAACAGCTATTTTAGTCATTCATTGAGTGCAAACTTGACAAAAAAGAATATTGTAACCCTTTGGAAAAGTCTTATCAATACAAATAAGCCTTTTCCAATTGAGGTATTGAAAACGAATAACAAAACCCTTAAAAATCTATTATAATGGAAACAACAAAAACAGCCGTTCATTTTACGGACAATTATTTACTCAACCCGACTAACCCGATTTCGGTAAACCTTATCGGAGCAGGTGGCACAGGTTCAAAAGTATTGACCGCCTTAATGGAAATAAACGAGAGTTTAATGGCATTAGGACACGCGGGTTTGCAGGTTCGTTTGTGGGATGACGATATTATTACAACAGCCAATTTGGGCAGACAGCGATTTTTTGAAAGTGAAACAGGCTTGTACAAATCCGTAGCATTGATAAACCGCATCAATCGTTGTATCGGTACGAATTGGAAAGCCGAAACCCAAAAATTTGAAAAGGATAAGTTTGGCAGATTGCCCGAAAATACAAAGGCAATCATTACCATTACTTGTGTGGATAATGTACAGGCGAGGTTTGGCGTTGCCGAAATATTGAGGGAAATAAGCTACCGCAAAAATTACAGGGATGACCCTAAATATTGGCTTGATTTCGGCAACAGACAAGATACAGGACAAGTTATACTATCTACCATTGGAGAGATACAGCAACCTAATTCCGAGAAATACCAAACGGTGGCAAGCCTGCCATTTATTACCGATGAATTTGGAGAATTGCTGAAGCAATCCGAACAGGAAGACAACACGCCAAGCTGTTCACTTGCTGAAGCGTTGGAAAAACAGGATTTGTTTATCAATTCATCATTGACACAAATGGGTTGTTCCTTACTGTGGAACTTGTTTCGCAAAGGAATGACCGAGTATAAAGGATTTTTTCACAATCTGAAAGATTTCCGAACCCACCCGATAAAAGTCGCCTGATACCCAAAATCGGGCGGCGAAAAGACGCATCCTTCCGTTGGTCGGAACCGCCTTTTCGCATTTAAAATCGGTACAACCACTTTGCCAAAATGTACCGCTCCACAAATTCCAATTCTCACATTTTACCAAACAGGTTGTGACATCATTTCACGGGATATTCAGTATCCCTTTCGTTGTTTTAGCGAACTTCTTTTCTTTTCACACAGCGACCAAAGAAAAGAAGCAAAAGAACGTCGCTTTATTAATGATAGTTATTAATCAAGTCTAGTATTTTATTAATAATTGATGTAAAATAAATGTTTGTTCTTTTAATAATTCGCTGACATTACAAATTACAGTTTCTATTATAACTGACAAAACGTCATTTTGAATATATTGGATAACAATTTGATATATAGATAGATATTAATACTAAAATTTATGAAGTTATCGAATAAAGATTTACAACACTTTATTGAGAAGATCAAACTACAGCCTGAAAATATGGGTAAATACAGAGATCAAATCAATAATCTAAAACAAAAATTAGAAAAAAAAATTGCCGAAGATGATAGTCATGGTTTAAAAGTCGCAAAATACCTTTTAGCCGGCTCTTGGAAAAAGAAGACTATACTAAAACCAACTGGAGAAAATCCTATTGATATTGATTTGGTTCTATTTGTTGCTGGAGATAGCGATATTCATAATGATTTACCTAAATTATATGATTACATAATTTCCTATCTAGAAAGTATATACCCTCAAAAAGACATCCAAAGAGATGTTGATGCTAAAGGTAATACTAAATCAATAACCATTTCATTTAGTGGAACTGGCTTACAAGTTGATATTGTTCCTGTTGTTCCCTTACAAGATTTACACGAATATGTTTGGCAACCAAGTAGACGTGGGGGGAAAAAATATATTACAAGTATCAGCAAACAATTAAGCTTCTCTTTAGCAAAAAGACAAAACAATCCATCTTACACCTCAATTGTTAGGGCAATAAAATGGTGGAAAAATTATAAAGAATTACAGCCTACGGACAATGAACCAGGCTTATCATCATTTTCAATTGAATTAATAGTTGCTTATTTAGATGAGAATTATGGTATACAAGAAAACATAGAAGAAGGTATAATCCGATTTTTTCAATTTGTAAGCAGTCCTTCTTTTCCAATAATTGAATTCAAAGATTCTATTAGATCGATTCCTAGCAATTATGATTCTCCTATTTACATTGCAGACAACACAAATAAAGAAAACAATATTGTGAAACGTCTTGATAAAAACAAATGGGATGAAATTATTGAAGAAGCTGAAGATGCTTTTGATACCTTAAATATTGCCGAATCAAAAAATAATAAAGGAGACACTGTCCAAGAATGGAAACGTGTTTTCGGACCAACTTTTAATTTAGATTAATGCTTATGTACGGAACAACTACAAAAACAAGTACTTATACAGTTTTAGATATAAGAAAAACCTTTGAGGGCTGTGAAGCCGATATCAGAACTATTGCACGAAGAACTGGAAAATGGACCATGGAGTATGTTGATAAAATATTCTATGATATACTCCTGTTAGCTGAAAATGAATATTTATATTCAGTTGATATTGTCTTGCTCAACAATGAGACAGGCGGAGTAATTCGAGCGTCAAAATTTATTGTAAATTCACTTGGGACATCTACAGAAAGTGAAAGAGCAGGAAAAAATAACGATTGGGCTGACATACCAAACACAAGACTTTCTGTCATTTTGGCATACACTCAAAAATGGAGAAATTTAACCCCAACAGAAAAAGAGAGTTTTTCAAAAAATCTCAAAATATCATGGACGGCTTCCTCTATAGATAATTCATTTCCAAGTCTTCAAAGTTCTAATGCTCAATTATATGCCAGTAAAGGATATGAATTACAAAAAACAAATTACAAATAATCCATGAATAATATTTTTGACAATATAGTTGAATTACCTAATAAAGGTATTCAAGAGAGAACAAAGAACTTGGTCGGTTTTGATTCAAAATTCGATAGGATATTTTCCAACTTAAAATTATTACTTGATCAAGAGGGGTTAATAGAATGGAGTAAAAAATTTCATAATGTAGAATTACCAATTATTTCTCAACTTCAAGAGAAATACCCACTAATAATATTATCTGGGGATGCTGGTACAGGAAAAACCATTTCTGCCGAAGCAATTGCTGATAGAATGTTGCGAGAGCTTAAAAAAGATGGTTTTTTTCTCAAGCTTAGTACAAGAGTAAGAGGTGAAGGTTTACATGGTCAGATGGGAAACTTGGTGAATGACGCATTCAGTGAATTAAAGAATCAAGCAGGAAAAAGAAGAGTTGCATTTCTATTGATTGATGAAGCAGATGCCATAGCTTCAACCAGGTCAACCATGCAAATGCACCAAGAAGAAAAAGCTGCTGTAAATACATTAATTCAAAAAATTGACGAATTAAGAGAATTAAATGGTAGAGCTATCTTATTTATGTCAACCAATAGACTTCATTTTCTGGATGAAGCAATTATTCGAAGAGCTGCAATAATATTAGAGTTTGAGAGACCTAATTTTGATGAAAGAAAGCAATTGTTTGAAAGATCAGTAGGAGAAATTGGATTGACGGATAAAGAATTAGAAACTTTAGCAGAGTTAACAGGAGAGAAACATAATGATAATTTAGCATTTTCTTTCTCAGATATTCGATTAAGAGTTTTGCCTGAGGCTGTATCAAAATGTTTTCCTTCAAAAGCATTGGACTTTAAATCAATAGAAGAAACAATCATTCAACTAAAACCAAGTCCAAAAATAATATGAAAGATAATCTCATAAAATATACGATACCTATTTTACTTATTACTATTGGTTTATTTGACAATGATTTTTGGCATTCTCCATTTACAAGAGCTGGTATAATTTCATTATTGACATTAATTTTAGGTTGGTTAATAGATAATTATAAACAACTAATATTAATTATTAATACTCAGATTTTGCACCGCAAAAAAGATTTTCGTTTATCAATTGCATATCTGTACAGAATTAAAGTTGATAATGAGTATTTATTAGTAAAAAGTAGAACAAGAAATTACTACCAGCCGGTAGGCGGATGTTATAAAACATTACCTAGCAGTAGTGCTATTTTTGAAAAATTAGAAGTAAAACCTGATAGAAAATTTGAAACAGAAAAAGGAATAGCTAAAAATGATTTGAGAGTTTATGTGAAGGGAAAAAATGTAATCTCTTTTCTTAAATGGTTTGATTCAAAAAAGGATAGGGAAATTTCTCCATGGAGAGAGTTTTGTGAAGAATTGATTTCAGAAGACATTTTACCTTGGAAACAATTTCGCTTCATAGATTATGAATTCAAAAAGAAGATTCAATCTCCGATTATCAAATTAGATAGCGGAGGTAAAGGGATATTTATTTTTGAAATTTTTGACTTGGTTATTAATAATGAGCAATTACCAATTCTAGAAAAACTAAAATTAGAAAAAGAATCGGAAAAATTTATTTGGGTAAATGACGATTTGATACAGACACTTGGGCATAGTTTAAATAATAAAGAGTATATGTTTGAAATCGCACCTCATACTAAATATGCTCAAAACCTAAAATGGGAATAAATATGAGTAATATTAATAACAAATTGTCAGAACAAGTTACGATTAAGCTTTTAGATCAAGAAGATTGGAAAATTGTTAAAGAAATAAGTGTTGTTTCAACAAACCAATTCGGTGTCGAAATTACTATTGGTGTTATTATTTATGATCGTCAAATTACCAGTGATTATAAACTTAACGATGATCCAGAACCAAATCAGATTAAAAGATTATTAGATTATCCCAAACAAGAACTATTTACAAATGATGAACTTGATGAATTAATCTTAAATGCAGTAAAAAGTAAATTTCCAAAATCATTTATAAGAAGTCACCAAGTTCTATGGGATTCTGATAAAAAAAGATATGATTATTTGCTAAAAAGACCAAGTGAGAAAGCATTTTTAGAAATTAGACCTAACTTTTCAAGTATCGATATTTACAGTTTAAACGGCAAAACCTTTCCTGTATTCAACAAGGAAATAAATATCTATCAAGATTTTACATTAGAAAGTATAAAATCACATTTTTTCACTGCTAACTGTGATTTTGAAAAAAGAGAGAATTTAATTTCTCAGCTTTATAAGATCGTATTCAAGTAAAATTTACATTACTGATTAAAGCCATTGACAGCCTTGTCAATGGCTCTTTTAAAATCATCAACATCGCTACCAATCAGTAAACAACTTAAAAAGCCAATATCCAAAAGAGTCTTACCAATTTTCTCATCATCAATATCGCTATGAGCAATCAATTTTATAGTAGAATATTCCAGTCTTAATTTTTGAAGTTTTGACAGTATCTGCTTATCGTAAAAATCAAGGTCGATTATACAAACTTCGGGAAGTTCATTTAGTCTTGACAATTGAGACAATCCGTCTTCAATTGTTTCAGATTGAAATATAACTTCAATACCTGATGCAATAAGCTCATTAGTGATTAAATCCAAAATGGGGCTTTTATCATTGATAAAACCAAGAGTAATTTTTTGTTGTGCTGTACCGGTTTCCATATCATTTATTACTTTATGTTACTAAGTGGAGGGCTGCACAAAAAAGAAGGTGCAGGCCACTACAACTTACCGATACTGAGGCACTGGTATACCCGACAACGAATAAGCGAGCGCCCACACCTATAGCGTGAGCGTTCTTACTTATTGTCTTGTTGTCTCAAAAATTACCAGTTTTCAGTACCAAGACTTAAAGCAAAAACACTTTAAGATTTTCTATATTTTACTAAGCAAATATACTAAAGTCGTTTTGATAGAATATCATTTTCCTTCTAAAATTGATTAAAGCCTGTTGTTATTTCTCACATAATTTTGCTCTAACACTGTCAGAATATCACTTTCCTTATAAATAATTTTACCACCTATCTGAATGTATGGAAGGATATTATCATCACGATACTGTTGGAGGGTGCGTTTGCTTATATGTAGTAGCTTACATACGTCTTCACCTGAAAGATATATTTCACCGTTCATCACAGGTCGATAATTTTTCAGTATTTCTTCAATACGGTTTCTTAGTTGCATTATCATTTCCTGATGGGAAATGATTTCTTCAGCATTATTCGTTAGTAAATCCATCGCTATCTTTTTTATGAGTTTGTTCAGCTTCAAGCAAAGCTCGTATATCTGAAAGTTTAAAGTAGTTTTTACGATTTAGTCTGGAATACGGTAAAAGACCTTTGCTCTTGTAGGTTTGCAAAGTTCGTTTGGTGATGTTCATCATCAAGCACACTTCCTGGTTATCGAGCCATTGTTCCTCTTTAAAGATTGGGCTATATTTCTGTACAGCACTTTCAGTCAGCTCCAAAAGTCCTTTTAAATCATCTTTCATTCCGTCCAATACGGATTTTTGTATTGCAATAACTTCCATAGTTTGCTCATTTTTTCTGTGGAAGTTCAAGTTAAAAAGGCTTTTGTTGGGGTTGCTTGATGTTGCACTTATTGGCTTTGAAAGGCAGTTTTTGGCGGTTTAATATGCAAAGTATAGATAATCAAAACACACAAAAACGACCTGCAAAATAGTTTACAGATCGTTTAAGTCTTATAGAATGCTATACCCTTTTTAATCACTACTATTAAACTGAAAACTCAATTGCTTTTCGTTCCCAAAACTGTCAGAAATCCAAACCTCAAAAGATTGTGATACGGCAGATGCAGAAGTGTAATACAACCTGAATTGCTCTGTTGGTAGCGGATACAAATCGTTTGGTAGATAAGGTGTTTCATCGTAATATCGAAGTGAACCCTGTCCATCAAATTGAAAGTAACGAAGAAAATACTGCGTGTTGTTGTAATTTCCTGTCCTTTGAATTGTAACTCGTATTTCCACTGTTTGTCCGTTTGCAACGTCTTTCGGTACAGGCATTACTTTGACCTCAAAAGGAAAATTGTTCTGTATTTCGAGGTCATCATCTTTCCTACAAGATACCAAAGAAACCGATATTGTGAGGGTTGCCAAGAGTACATATATCGGCAATAATCCTATTCTGAATTTGTTAAATATTCCTATCATTTTTTTGTTTTTAAAAGTTAAATCTTAATCCCACTCCAGCAGATGGACGAAATTGTTGCAAATCTGTACCCCATAAAACCTTTGTTCGTCCTGCAAAAACCAATACAAATCGGTCAGACAAATACGTTTCAAAAGTAATTCGTCCGCCAGCTCCGTAGATAAAATTGTCTTCGCTCAAAATCTTCGCACCATCATACAACATCGGTTCGCCACGGTTAATGCTTTCATAGCCGACTACGCCAGTTATTCCTAAATTTAGCGTGAAGTTTTTACGAGCATCTCCCAACAGGAAAAAACTGTAACCAGCTTCGGCAGTAAAGGTTTCTTGCGGAATGCGGATGTCTTTATAATCGTGGTATTGGTGTGTATATTCCAATGCCCACAGTTGGTAATTTCCGTTTTTACCGTTCACGGTCATTCCGATGTTGAGGTAATAATCATCGCCGATTTTATCTTTGGATAAAATACCAGCATTTAGTTCAATTCCTTTTTGCTTCGGAAGCATTCTTTGCGCTTGTGCAACCGTGATGCCTACTAAAATGAGCATCACGGTGTAGATATACTTTTTCATATAATTGCTTTAAAAGTTTATTAAAATTTCAGGTGCATATCGTTTATCAATCGGGCTTTTATCAAGTCCGAATTTTCTACCTGAAGTGTTTGATGTCTACCACCGTTTTTCTCGAAAATCTCAATCAGCAAAATCTTATCATCATCAATGGTAAATTGGTCTAACAGAAAAACGTTTTGCTCGATTGTTTTTCCGCCAATTTCGTCCAAAGGTTTGTAAGTTCTAAGCGGTATCATTGGTCTTTCCTGCACTACGGTACGTTTTGCTACTTTCTTATCCACGACTTTGAAATTGATAAAATCAATCTGGAAAGGCACATTGGTACGGTTTCTCAATTCTGTATGGAAATAGTATTTGCCGTTGTGTATGTAAATTCCTTTCAAAATAAACTGAATACCGAAACTTTTAGCACCAATATGTTTTACAATGCGTTTGTCTTTTTTATAGATGGTTTCCAAAAGTAAACCTGCTAACGACGGAGAATTGTTGCCCAATTCTTCAAAAAGCACATCGTTTCCGTTGGCTTTATCAACCGCTTTTTGCATTGTTAAAAGGTCATAGCTCAACACTTCGGGATAGGAACTATAATACACATTGAAGCTGTAAAAACGTCCGTCATTGGTAATTACCGAAAAATTGGTTTCCGGCTCGAAAGCTCTTACTGATGCTTTTATACGGAGTACGTTTTCCGCATCTTCTGCCTTTCCGGCAATTAAATATTCACTACCCAAATCCACATAACGAATGGCGGTTGGGAAAATCAAGTGAGAAGTTTTATCGTAAGTCACTTCCATTTTGTAGGGTTCTATTTTGCCTAATTCAAGCTGTGTTCTGATGCTGTCTTGCGCATAAGATTGTACGGCAAAGCCAATTATTAGGGCAAATACCCAAAAGGTTTTTAAATGATTTTTCATTTTCTATTAATTTTAATTCAACATTATTTTTTAGATACAAGGAAAACTTGATGTCCTGCTTTGAGTGTAACTTTTGGGGTTCTTACTTTTTTGGCGAAATAGCCCGAAATACCTTGTACTGCACTTTTGCTGAGGTCGGAAGCAATTTGTTGTCCCGTTGAAGAATTCATACTAAAGCTCGAACCTGTGGCATTGCCCATATTTCCCACAATATCCTTAACCGCATTTCTTTCAGCTGAATATGGAACGTACAATCCTTGTTGCCCATCCAAATCGTAAATGGTTATCTCAACAGGAATGATGTTCCCTTCCAATTCTATGGAAGTCACTTTTAATTGTAATCTGCCATTCTGAAATTTTGCATTAGCCGTTACAATAGTTCCTTTTGGAATGGTACGTTGTGGCGTTTGGGCAGGTTCTAACAGTCGTAAACGAACACCAGTTTCGCCGATAACCGTTTGAGCATCGTGTACACAAGCTTTGATGCTGTTTTTCGGTTGTACTACTTGTTTTTCGGAACTTGCGGTATAAAATCCACGGTTTTTTGTTTCGCTCCAATCGGCTAAAAAAGCACTATCCGAAGGTTCACGATACAAAGCAGATACGGTGTTTTTTCTTGAAGGTGTAAATGCTACAAAATGCTCTTTTTGATTTGCCATTGTAGTTCCTGAAGCATTGTTGTTATTGACAGGAGGAGCTTCTGTAGTGTTCGTGGTTCCTTGCGGAAGATACTTAGCTGCCATCTGATAAGATTTTTCCATCAGCGCAAGCTGGTCATCAATGGTTGCAGCCTTTGGAACATCTTTTTCAGCTAATTGGTCTCTCAACTCTTCGAGTTGTCTGCGGAGTTCCATTGTTTCAGAATTATTATCCTGATAAAATGAGCCTAATGTACTTTGTGCATTACGATAACTGCTCAATGCTGAATTGCCGGATCTTCGGGTATTGTTGCCTCCACCAAAATCATAGCTTTCGTCTTCATCCTGCATTTCTTCTTCTTTTTCTGTGTTCTGCGAGCTGCTATCCATATTCCAGTAATCAGAAAGTGTTGTCAGTGCATTACGTTTTTCCTGGTTTTTCTGTTCCAGCATTTCCAATTCATACGCCTTTTGCTTATCCGATTGCATCCCGGCTTCTGTAGCCTGCGGAACGGCATCGTTCAGTCCAAGGTTTTCTATTTCGTTCTTATCTTCCGATGGTTTAAATATGAGGTACATACAACCCACGAAAACAATTCCCATCAAACCGAATATGAGTGGCTTTTTGAGCTTTTCGGTTTTGTTTTGACTACTGTCTTGAAGCACATTAGCGGTTTCTTTCGGATTACCCTCGGTTACCCGAACAACCGTCTTTTTATTCTCATTTTCTTTCATAAATTCTATTTTTTAAAATTGCTGATACACTATCCTGCAAGATTGCAGGATTTCCATTTTTGAGGACAGGATTTTCAATATGTTCAATTTTTATATCGTTTTCAGACTTTCCCGTGTCATACCAGATCTTGACAATAACTCCTGCGGTAAGCAACAGATAACCAAAAAAAAAGTAAAGGGTATATTTGTGTTGTTTACCTATGGGCAGTTCCCGCCATCGGTCGTCCAACTGGTCAAAGTACCTGTCCAGATTTGCTCTTAATTTTTTCATAACCTGTTTTTTAGCGTTCAATCACTTCGACATCCTTGTTTTCCATTATCGCAAACTTTTCAATATTAAAACCCTGCGGATTATTGTCCGAACGAACAGAGTTTACAAGAAAACAAGAAGTAATCAGATTACGTCGAGTTACATTGCTCGAACGGATAATGAACTGTTTAGCATAGGTTTGCACCGAGTATGGATAGTTGTCGAAATTGCAGATGACACTGTCCACTTCGATACGTTGCTGTACATTTCCAGATATGATACGGTTGTAGTATCCCTTTTCTGAGAGGTCTTTGTAGTAATCAAAGGCACTTTTGTCGGCAAGGTTGAATGCCCTTTTCATATTGCTTTCAATGGCATTCTTATCGGGAGCAAGCGTAAAGAACAGTTCGTGAAAACGTCTTACGTGTTCCCTTGCTTCTACAGGTCTGTTAATACTCGCGTCCTGTGAAAGAGCCAGCATCAATGATTTTCCATCGTCTAGCACATACACTTTCTGGCGTTGTTCTTCTGCAAAACGGTAGGATTGCCATACGGCATATCCTACCACACTAATGCAGAGAACTGCAAACACAATGGCATACAGCCTGATCTGTCTGAAACTATTTTCTATATTTCTTAGTGTTTTAAATTCCATTTTTTAGATGATTAAATATTCTACATTATTTCATTAGTTGACCACCGATATTTCCAGCAGCTGACCCGGCACCTGCACTTGCTACATTTCCGGCTTTCATTGCGGCTTGATTTACATTGCGGGTAAAGTTACCTGCACCTCCTGCTTGGATAATCCAGCCTGTTACGGTTGGTATCGTAAAGTATCCAATGATGCCAATAATCATAAAGATGATGTACACGGTATTGCTTGTGTCAGGTATGTAGGTAGGGTCGGCAAGCATCGCTATATCCCGTTCCAAAATGAGAGATTGTATTCGTGCCAACATTGAGCTGAATAGGTCTGACACAGGAAGCCAGAGATATACACTGACGTACCTCGTGAGCCATTGGGTGAGCGTAGTTTGAAATCCGTCCCACACGGAAATGGCAAAGGCTATCGGTCCAAGTATGGATAAGACAATCAGAAAAAACGTCCGTATGGTATCTATGACCAGTGCCGCCGCTTGAAAGAGTATTTCTAAAAGATTACGAAACCAATCTTTAAGGGCTTTTTCTACTTGATAGGCTCCACGATCCATATACATTCCTGCCATTGTTCCAATATCGGAAGGCGACCAGCCTAATTCTTCCAGCTTCTTATCAAATTCTTCATCCGATACCATGTAGGCAGTTTCAGGATTCCGAACCATTGCTTCATACTCTAATTGGTCTTTCTGTTGTTGTAGTAGGTTCAGATCAAGTACCTGATTTTCTAATATGGAGTGAGTTCCTGTAACTATAGGGCTTAATACGGCATTGATAGTTCCCAAAACAATGGTTGGAAAAAACATAATACACAGTCCCAAAGCGAACGGACGCAATAATGGAAACATATCAATAGGTTCGGCACGACTTAAAGCCTGCCAAACCTTTAATGCCACATAGAATAATGCACCCAATCCCGCCAGACCTTTTGCGACTGCCGCCATATCGCCTGCAAGCGGCATCATATCATCGTAGAGCGACCGCAGGACTTCATGAAGATTATTCCATTCCATGACTACCAGTATTTTTGATTAGAAGCTCCATAGAGATCAAGTACTCTTTTGGCATCATTTTTCTTTTTCGCTCTCAAATAGCTTACAGAAATATTCTTGTTGGTGTAATAGCGTACAAGGCTGTGGTATTCCTTTACTTCTTTATACACACGGTCTATGATGTCCATTCGCTCCTTATCATTTAAAGAAAGGCTTGATGAGGTTACAATCTGCTTTAATTCTTTCAGCAGTTCGGTACTTTCATTGAGTAAGGCCGAATAGCCATTACCGATAGCAACTAATTCCTGTGGAGTGAAATTGGGATCGTTCATCATCTTACCGAAATTCTGTACATACATTTCAGACACATCACCTACTAAGAGTACCGTTTGCTGTACTTTGCGGGCATCCTTTACCAGATTATTGATTGCTTTCAGCTTATCGTAATACTCTTTACCTTGCTTATAGACTTTTTCAACCTCCTTAAAATTCTTCACCACATTACTTACGGTAGATGAAGTCTGTACGATTTCGTTCGCAGAGTTGAGAATACCTGAAGCTAAATTAGCGGGGTCGGTTACGACAAACTGTGCTTTTGCTGAAGGTGCTACGGCTAACATTAATGCCGTACACGCTGTAAAAATGATTTTTTTCATTGTTTCTAAATTTTAAATGATTAATAATTATTGATTTACTTTATCACGCCTTTTCATAGCAATATGCTTGATGGCGAGTTCGACGTTGCCATCGAGTTCCGATGCGAGCTGCATCACTTCCATTTTTTCGGTTTCTTCCGTGGTGTATGCCAAATACTCTTCAAGACTAACTTCGGTGGCATAAACTGCGGAGTGTGTTCCACCTAAACCAATCCAAACCTCTTTGTAAAGTCGGCTTGGGTCGTTATTCATATTGATGGAAAGCACCTGTGCTTTTTCTTTATCCGTCAATCCCAACATAGATTGTATATCATCAAACTTATTCATATACTTTCGCTGGTCTAAAAGGATCTTGCAATCGGAATTATTGATGATACTTTCCTTGACAATAGGTGACTGGATAATATCGTCCACCTCTTGCGTTACCACGATGGCTTCCCCGAAAAACTTACGTACGGTTTTAAACAAATATTTTATGTATTCCGCCATTCCTTCCTTCGCAATCGCTTTCCAGGCTTCTTCAATTAGTATCAGCTTGCGGATACCTTTGAGCCTACGCATCTTGTTGATGAACACCTCCATAATGATAATCGTGACTATGGGAAAGAGGATTTTGTGGTCTTTAATTGCATCGATTTCAAACACGATAAAGCGTTTGGAAAGCAGGTCTAACTGCTTATCGGAGTTCAGCAAATAATCGTATTCCCCACCTTTGTAATAAGGTTCGAGTACGTTGAGGAAATTGGCAATATCAAAATCTTTTTCCCTGACTTCTTTTGCTTCTAAAACCTTGCGGTAATCGCCTTTTACATATTCATAAAAACCATTGAAAGATGGAAAAATCCCCTCGTTTTTAATGCGTTCTATGTAACCAGACACAGCATTAGAAAGTGCTACTTCTTCAGAACGTGTTGGCGGTTCATCATCACGTTTCCATAGCGTGAGTATCAAGGTTTTGATGCTTTCCCGTTTCTCAATATCGAAAACGCCATCATCGGTATAGAAAGGATTAAAGGCAATGGGATTATCTTCGGTGTAAGTAAAATAAACACCGTCTTCGCCTTTCGTCTTGCCTTTGATGAGTTCGCATAATCCCTGATACGAGTTACCGGTATCTACGAGTAGTACGTGAGCACCTTGCTCATAGTACTGCCTAACCATGTGGTTGGTAAAAAAAGATTTTCCACTTCCTGACGGACCCAATATGAATTTGTTCCGGTTTGTGATGATACCACGTTTCATCGGCAAATCCGATATATCCAGATGGATAGGCTTTCCGGTCAATCTATCCGCCATCTTGATACCGAACGGCGAGGGAGAATTGTGGTAATTGGTTTCTTCGGTAAAAAAGCAAAGCGCAGGTTCTATGAACGTGTAGAAGCTTTCTTCGCTTGGAAAGTCGCCAGCATTGCCAGGCATTGCTGCCCAATACAAAGTGGCTACATCTGTTGTGTTGTGGCGTGGTTTACATTCCATTAAGGCTAATGCACTACCGCAATCGTTCTTTAACTGTTTGAGTTCATTCGGATCTTCCGACCAGGCCAGGATATTGAAATGTGCCCGAATAGACGATAGTCCAAAAGAATGAGCTTCATTCAAGTATCGTTCAATCCATTCCTTATTGATTTGGTTGGCACGGCTGTATCTTGCCAGCGAGTGCATATTACGAGCAGACTTCTCAAACTTTTGCAGATTGGCTTCACTGTTATCCAAAAACAAATATTGGTTGTATATGTGGTTACAGCTCAGTAGCAATCCCACGGGTGCAGCAAAGGATAAACGGCAGTCGCTACGGTCAGTAGATAATTTTTCAAAACGGGTATCTGCCGATACCGTTCCAGGTAAATCATCCGTATCGGATAAGGTGTGCAAAGACAACCTTTTGTTGCCGATACGTACTTCTTCCGATCCCAGTCCAATGTCCTGCATCGGTGTTCCTACCTCTCTCGAAAGGGTAAGATATTGCTCCAACAATCCCTGTTTTTCGTCTGTACCAATGATTTCATCTTCGGTCATATGTTGCAGGGTAATGAAACCGCTATCATTTACTATACGCTCAAACTGCGCCACGGCTTCCATAAAGCGGTGTATCGTTTCCTTATCCCTGATTTCCTTTGGTATCAGTGAACCTTTGCAAAGCGAGCTGAAGTTGCTCTGCATACGCATCCGCTCTTTGGTAGTCTTCGTCAGAAACAAATAGCAATAGTGATTAAGGAATGGTCGCTCATTGAAATGACGTTGATAGGATTTTGCCAAGAAGCTTTGGTCATCCACTGCTAAATCGGGAGCATAGTTTTCCTTGATGTACCAATCCTGTTTATGGATTACCGTAAAATCAGGCAGGGTTTTAATGGCCTTATGCCATGCAGAGTGAATAGCTTCATATTCAGCAGAAGCTACGGTAAACAATTCCGGCAAACGCACTTCAAAACAGGCGGTAATATCTGCATCTTTCGAAAGAATACAGTTATTCTCTACTGCCAATAATGGAAACTTACTTTCCAACGTGGTGGTCTTTGCTATATTTCTCATACGGCATTTGGTTTAGAAGTGAATTTTAAATAACGGTGTACAGGCTTGCGACAGATGATGTATCGGGGATGTCTTTTTCTTGCCCCGATTTTCATTAATCCATGTTCACCATACTTTTGGTTGAGCGAAAAGGTCTGCCACACAATGAGCGAAGCTCCACCTGCTCCGAGAAACAAGCAGATGTAAGAATTTACGCCTACCATATACAGTATCATCACGAGGATGAGCGTAGCTAATAGTCCGCCTGCGAAAATGAACAGGTACTGTGCTTTCAAACCTTTAAATTCCACCGTTCTTCCGATGCCTTTGTTAATATTGTAATTCATAAGGCAAATGTTAAAGGAAGAATGAACGCAGAATAGTAGCCGCTACGATTAAAAAGATACAGGCACCGAACCACGAAGCTGCCGTTTTGCTCGTGTCAGGGTCACCACTACTGAATTTGTTATAGACCTTAACGCCCCCGATTAAACCCACGACGGCACCGATGGCGTAAATAAGCTGGGTTGCGGGATCGAAATAAGAAGTTACCATTTGAGTAGCCTCGTTAATTCCTGCCGTACCGTTTCCCTGTGCGAATGCACCAATTCCTGACAGCATTGCCACTGCTGCCAGCAAAACTTTTTTTCTTTGTTTTTCCATAATTGAAACACATTATTTTGTTATTTTTACCCCACACCTTGTGGGCTTTCGGAACAAAAGTGCTTCAGAAATCAGAATACTCTAACAAAGTGGCTGTCAAAGGAAGTATTTGGCTGTGAGTGGCTGAATTGAATAAATATTTTATATCTTGCTACTCATAAATTACCTGAAATAAAAATTGGAAAGACAAGATATCTTAAACTTTTGGAGAGATGTAGAAATATTTGACATCCCGGATTTTAAAAAAGAAGCTTCATTAATAGAACCCGATGCTAGTTTACCATGGCTAGGTGTGGTAAAACCACCTAAAGAACATTATAAGTGGAGCTATACTCTCATCTTTGGAAAGATTAAGAAAAAACGGATTATAAATCATTTAAATACCCTATTGAAAACGGATGAAGCCAATGACTGGGAAGAACCCGTTAATGGTTTTAGCTGTCTTTCTGCGTTAGTATTAGATAACGAAGGTCGTCCCCAACAAGATAGTTACGTTGCCGCCAGCTATATTTTTGGTATTAATACTTTGGAAAAAGGTGAAGAATTATCAACGGTATCGACTGACTTGGAAAATGCGAGGGAGGATTTTTTGGAACGATATAACATTCCAAAAATCATTGGCGAAGATGAGGAAGGCAAAAAACCACCGAAAGGTGATATTGTAAGCAGAAAACATATTGACAAGGAAATAGAATACCTCAACAAGCTTACTTCATGGCGGAATGATGATGAAATCAAGATTTTTCTTTTGATTGAGGCTGTTCCAAAAGACAGTGAACAAAACGCTGGATTTCTGAATAGTTTCTTTTTGGATGATTTAAATTTTCTATCCCGATTAGAGAAAAAACTTTATGGTAAAGCCTTACAAGACTATTTAACCTTGGAGCCATCTTACAACAAGAGAAAAGATTTAATCCAACAAAAGCACTTCTTATTCAATGCTGTTAGTCCGAGTACCTTAACTGCCGGAAGATGGCCATCAAATACAGCATATGGATTGTATGCCGCACAATTTGGAGCAGTAAACACCATTTTTTCAAATCTCAGAAATGCAAACGGAATACAAGGCGTTAATGGTCCCCCAGGTACAGGTAAAACCACGTTGTTGTTAGATGTGATTGCCGAAATTATTGTAGAGCGAGCTAAAGTTATTTCTGAGATTGGTTGTGATAATATCTTTAAAAAAGGTGGGTATAGAAAAGTTGAAAAGGAATCGGGATATCAATTACATACTTACCAACTTGATGGAAAAATTCAAAACAATTTCGGAATTGTTATAGCGAGCAATAACAATGCTGCTATAGAAAATATCAGTAAAGAACTTCCAGCGAAATCAAAGATTGATACCTCCGTATTTCAAGATGCCGATTATTTTTCCGAGTGTTCAACAGCACTAATTGACGAAGAAAGTTGGGGCGTTTTGGCGGCTGCTCTTGGGAATGCCAAAAACAGGAGTAATTTCAGAAAGTCTTTTTGGACAAGTAATGAAGAAAAACAAACTTTAGGCTTTAAGGATTTGTTGTACAACATTTATAAAAATGAAAACAATGATACAACACACTTATATAGAGAATCCTTTGAAACAGAAAATAAGAAATTTAAAACACTATTAAATCAATTTGAAGATTTTAAGAAGATAGCAAGCCAATTTCACAACTCTTTACCTGAATTTGTTGAGAATAAAAAACACGAAGCAAATATCATTTCCGAATTAAAGCAAATTGATGATAATTTATATGAGCTTTCAAAAGAGAAGCAAACATTAATTAATAAAGAATCTAGTTTAAAAGTTGATGCCGAAAGGATTCAATCGGCTTTGCAATTGCACACACAACGTAAACCTTCGTTTTTCTTTATAAAGAAGCTTTTTAAAACCAAAAGTTTTAAACAATGGGATACAGAAGCCGAAAGGATTTTAAACCAATTAAATAAAGTCAACTCTGAATTAGATATTGTAAGAGGAAAACTGGAATCAAATACCAGACAAACCCAGCAACTCATTTCAAAACAAAAGAATCTCAACAATGTGTTGGAAAAAACGAAGTCATTTTTTGATAATTATTATCGCCTTCAGCAAAAACTAACCGATGAGTATGGTGTTGATATTAAGAATGTTTTTGATATTGCTTTTGCCCAAAAAGAAATTAGCGATATTCAGCTTTTAAACCCATACCATTCTCCCAAAATTGCAAAGCTGCGGAGTGATATTTTTCTTTCGGCAATGCAACTACATCATGATGCCATTTTAGTCAACGCTAAGAACTTCAGAAATAATTTAAATGCTTATTTTGAAATGACTTCAGGTTGGGTCAAGGTCAATGCTGAAATAGCCCAAAACTTATGGGATTCTTTCTTCTTCTGTGTTCCCGTAGTTTCAACTACATTGGCATCGGCAGGACGTTTGTTCCCTAACACCAACAAAGAACAAATTGGGTGGTTATTGATTGATGAAGCCGGATAAGCCACGCCTCAATCCGCAGCAGGGATAATTCACAGGGCAAAACGCTGTGTTATTGTTGGAGACCCATTGCAGGTAGAACCTGTGGTTACTATGCCTGAAAAACTAATGACCAAATTGAGAAACGAACACAAAGTGCCTTTGGAATGGTCGCCCTACCAAGTTTCGGTACAACAGTTGGCGGATAGGGTTTCAACAAGCGGAACATACATGAATGTTGCTGGAACGGATGAAAAAATATGGACGGGATTTCCTTTAAGAACCCATCGTCGCTGTGATGACCCCATGTTTTCCATAGCCAACGAAATTGCTTATTGCAACCAGATGGTAAAGGCTATTAATCAAAATTCGGAAGAAGCTTTTATTGGTGAATCCAGTTGGTTTAACGTTAACACCGAAATTACGTTGGTTAATAAGCATGTAATTAAAGAGGAAATTGCTTTGCTACAACAGAAAATCCAAGAATTGAGAATATCTGGGTTTACTAAGGATATTTATGTTATTTCACCTTTTAAGTCCATTGCGAATTATTGCAAAAATACATTCAGAGCTGACAAAAAAGTTTCTTGTGGTACTATCCATACTTTTCAAGGAAAAGAAGCCGATATCGTTTTTCTTGTTTTAGGTAGCGACCCCAAATCATCGGGAGCAAGAAACTGGGCTTCTCAAAAACCTAATATGTTGAACGTTGCCCTTACCAGAGCCAAAAAGCGCTTTTATGTAATCGGAAATAAAAAGTTATGGGGTTCTTGCGATTACTTTAATGTGATGGCGAAGGTGATAGGGTAAAATGTAGGAAGTAATGCTACGCTAATTTAAAAAGTAAAATCTATTATTTATCAATGTATATATCAAAAATCAATCTTATTAATTACAGAAATTTTGCAAATGCAAGTTTTCAATTCAACAAAGGAATAAATACCATAATCGGAGAAAACGGCTCCGGTAAAACAAATGTCTTTAGGGCGATAAGACTTTTATTAGAAGATTCTTCAATGCAATATGCCTACAAATTGACAAAAGAGGATTTTAATAGAACTTTGGATAATGAAAAATGGAAAGGTCATTGGATAATTATCAGTATAGAATTTGATGAGCTTAGTAATGAAGAGTCTATTCAATCTTTATTCATTCATGGAGTTGGAGTTGCAGAGGAAGACTTTGTAAAAAAAGCTACTTACAATCTTTTCTTTAGACCTAAAAAAGACATCAGGCAAAAACTTTCAGAATTGGCTGAAGGTGACACTGCTGGTTTGCAAGCCATTCTTGACGATATCACAATTCAGGATAACTATGAAACTTTCTTTACAGGAAAAAGCACCGCTGATTTTAGCGAACCTGAGATATATAAAGAGCTTGTAGGAGATTTCGAAAATGTCATTTTTCCATCAACAATAGATGCTTCAAAATTTGGCTCTAAAATTCCGCATCAATTATCAGTTTCAAAGGAAATATCTTTTACATTCATACAGGCTTTAAGGGATGTGGTAAGTGATTTTCATAATAATAGAACCAACCCATTACTAACCCTTTTGAAGAATAAGAGTGGAGAAATAAAAGAGGAAGACTACCAACCTATTAGCGATTTAGTTGAACAGTTGAATGAAAGCATTGAAGATTTACCCGATGTACAAAATATAAGGTCAGATATAAAATCAACGATTCAGGATGCCGTTGGACTAACTTATTCTCCATCTTCATTATCTATTAAATCTGGTGTTCCACACGAAGCTGAAAAATTGTTACAGTCTTTGAGACTTTTCATTGGAGAACCTGGTGAGGATTATGAGGGAGGAATCCATGAGTTAAGTTTAGGAGGTGCCAATCTAATATTTTTGACACTGAAATTACTTGAATTCAAATACAGAAAATCAAAAGATACATTTGCCAACTTCCTAATAATTGAAGAACCAGAGGCTCATATTCATAATCATATTCAAAAGACTTTATTTGATAAACTGGACTATGGAGATACTCAAATTATCTATTCTACCCATTCTACCCAAATTTCCGAGGTAAGTAATGTTGAGAACATAAACATACTTGCAAAAAAATTAAACTTTGCGGAGGTCTATCAACCTTCAACCGACTTGACTTCTGAAAGCATCAATCAAATACAGCGTTATTTGGATGCTGTAAGAACCAACTTGTTATTTGCAAAAGGGGTGATTTTAGTTGAAGGAGATGCCGAAGAGATTTTAATCCCTATAATGGTTAAAAAAGTCTTTGGAGTGAGTTTGGACGAACTCGGAATTAGCCTAATTAATATACGAAGTACAGGTTTTGAGAATGTTGCACAACTTTTTCATGATAATAGGATAAGAAGAAAATGTGCAATTCTTACAGATTTGGATGATGCCATTTGTGATACAGTCATTAATGAGGGGGATTCCGAACCATTAAAAAAATACAAGAAAAAAGTAGAAGCATCAAAACAGAAAGGATTACAACGTAAAGCGAAGTTAGATACTTTTGAAACAGGAAATGATTGGATAAAATCATTTTATGCAGATTATACTTTTGAAGTTGATTTTATAACCGATGGAAACGAATATGAAGCATTAGCTTTAGTTGACCAAATATACACAGACCCAGCAACAAGAACACAAGCGAAAGCAGACATTGAAGATGAAGAGGTTGCCGTTTATGGAAAGCGTATACTTACTATGGCTAAGCAAGAGGGAAAAGGTTGGTTCGCTATAATGTTAGGTAAACATATATCTTTTAAAACAGAAATTCCTGAATACATAATTGATGCTATCCTTTTTGCCAGGGAAACATACTCTCGAAATATTATTGCCGACATTATTGAATACAGGATAAACAAACATTTTGAAAATGATAATACTTTGGATTTTTCATCTTGTAAAATGACCCTAAAAAATTATCGGAAAGAGGAAGCAAATTTGGAAGACCTCGAATTCGATTTGGACTTAGTAATACCTAATGACCAACTATTAACGTTCATAGAAAAACTGAAATAGGTTATGTTTATTTTGGAAAAAGGAAGTTTGAATAACGAACAAGAAACCGCTGTTTTAGAAGAAGATAGTGTTCTTTTAATTGCTTGTCCCGGTAGTGGAAAGACAAGAACCCTTACCTACAAAATCGCTTATGAATTAAGTCGGTTAACTTCCAATAAAGAATTTGTTATTGCAATTACTTATACAAATAATGCCGCCGACGAAATTAAGGAACGGGTAGAATTATTGGGGGTTGATACTGCACAATTATGGATTGGCACTATTCATTCGTTTTGTATGGAATGGATATTAAAACCGTACCACTTGTATTCTGAAAGGTTAAAGAATGGATTTAAAGTCTGTAATTCCTTTGATTCCGAAAAACTATTAACCGACTTATGTAAAAAGTATGACAATCCTAAAGTTACTTTTTACGATTTTCAATATTACGCTACAATAAACGGTAATTATGCGTTTACATCAAAAAATAATAATCAGAATGAGCATATCAAAGCTATTCTTCGGGAGTACTTTGAAATATTAGAAGAGAATCATCAATTGGATTTTGAGCAGATACTATTTTATGCTTATGAATTATTGAAATCGAAACCAATTATTAGCACCATCCTATGCAGACTATTTCCATTTATTTTGATAGATGAATATCAAGATACTAAGGAAATTCAGTATCACATAATTTCAAAAATCTTAAGTGCCAATAAGGGAAACTCAAAAACACTAATTGTTGGCGACCCTAACCAATCCATTTATGATTCACTTGGTGGCTATCCGATGCCAAAAGAAGAATTGGAACAGCTTTTAGGGTTTAATTTGATAGGTATGAGTTTAGATAAGAATTATAGGTCATCTGAAATCATAATAAATTACTTTGATTATTATAAATCGTTTGACACTCCCATTGTAGCATATGGTAATGAAAAGGATTATGATAGTGTAATCACCTACAATCTATCGGTTTCTTTAGATGATTTGATTGAGGAAATTGCAAAATTGATTTTGTTCAATGTTCAAGATGCTGGAATCAATCCTAATGAGATTTGTATAGCTGCACCTCAGTGGGTTCATATCGCAAGTGTTACAAGAAAGTTAATGATTAGACTTCCTGATTTCAGTTTTGATGGTCCGGGTATGGCTCCGTTTTCACGTGATATTGAAAATTTTTGGTTTAAAGTTTCAAGGATAGTTTTAACAGAACCGTCCCCTTATATGTATGTCCGTCGTTTACGTTGGAGTAAAGATGTTTTGGAAGAACTTGATGCCGCAGGAATGGATGTTTCAAACTTATCAAACAAGGAGTTTTTAAAAATCTGTAACTCCATCAAAGTGAACGAAAATGATGGTTTGATTTATTTACGTTCTTTCTTTGACCTAATTTGTGAAAATCTAAAAATTCAAATTCACAATTTCCCTTTGCTTGAAGAACATCATACTTCATTTTTTGCCAGTTCCGAAAGTAGAATACAAAGACTTATTAAGGAAGGAAATCCATTTATTGGAGAGATAGAAAACTTTAGAAAAGTATTTAAGCAAAGAGATGGAATTACCGTATCCACAATTCACGGCACCAAAGGAGAAGAGTATGATACAGTTATTGGTTTCGCTCTTCTTAATGATTATATTCCTCATTTTAATGATTCAAATGGACATGAAAATGCAAAAAAATTACTTTATGTTTTGGCATCAAGAGCGAGAAAAAATTTGCATCTTATTTCAGAAACATCAAGAGGTATAAATTACTATAATCCTGACGGAAAGAGTCCAACACCTAACTTGCTAGAATATAACTATGAATATTCAACTTTTAGTTTTTAATAATAGGATTGATTAAATAATTAGAGAATAGACAAAAAGAAAGAAATTTTGTAAAAATAGTTTAAGTAAAAAAGGCGAAGTTTTTAGCAAAGAAAGAGAGGAAAACAGTTTACCATGAACCTAAATAGAAACGAAGATTTAGAAAACAAAATTGACGAGCTACAAAACGTGGTTTCCAAATACGATACTGAAAGTTTTGCAGGGTTCTTTGCATATTTCATAAAAAAGCAACCCGACCCTTTTGCTGAGGTTGATTTAAACAAGTTTAAATCCAAGCTAAAAGACTTTCTATACTTAATTGCCCTAAATACCTTTTCTGAAAAGAAAGGAAATGAAAAATTTGAACACCCTGATGAAAAATTAGGATTACTTGCTGATAAGCTCAATGAAATAAAAGACTTTAATCGAGTTGAAAAATTCGCAGATTACACCAAAGAATCTGTAATTCACGAAATGGCGTTCAGAAACCATTTTGATAATGGAGTATTAAGTTACGTAGAACAAGATTTTGAAAAATTAAGAAGAGTATTTACACCATTTGAAGATAAGATTACTCAAGATTTTGGATTTGATATTGACTTCCTAATTGAAGTTTGCAAAGAAATTGAATTAATCTCAATGATTAGATTCAAATATGTTATGGAGTTTTCTCATACCAAGGAATTTGCAGATTTTGTTAAAAGGTTTCAGTCTAATGAAATGACATTTTCCGAGTCTTTTGAGTTACTACCTGAAAAAATTCAAGATGCTTTTCATTCTTTCCATTCTAAAACATACGGGTTCTTGATGTTTACCGCAGAGGATTTATATCATAGTTTTGAAAAGAAAAAGGTAGATACATTTTTATTGCAGTTTTCTATTGAACCATCACCAAATCCTAAAATAAGATACTATTCTGCTGAAAGTCCATTTGAGATTACCCCTATTCTAAAACTATCTGATGGAAATTATTTGAACCTTTATGGAAAGCAAATCCCCATATCAATTTACAAGAAGATATACTCTCATTTATTCAATGAAAAAAAATATAATGATAGAACCCGTAGTGCATTATAAAAAAGGTTACTCATAATACGAAAATTTCGTATAT